>NZ_DBMAFI010000079.1:0-13820 GCF_057864385.1 Bilophila sp.
ATCAGATATAATACATTGAATTATTTAACTATCTTTCAAACTAAAAAAGATTTATATAATAATTTCAAATAATTATCTGTAAATGACAATACAACCTAAAACACTTGGCTGTGTTAAAAAATGGTTGATGCTTTATTCCTTGAAATTCCAAAGGGATAACAGAAAAAAAGCCTTAGCCGTAGATCCCGCCAAGGGGAAAACTGGAAAAAAGGCTGTATTTTCACCCCACTGTGGAGATGAAACAACTACATACTATAACAGAGCCAAACACTTTCACGTTAAAAATACTCTCCCGACTGCGGGAAGCAGGCGGTCGCTGCGAAGGCATAAGCACAATGTATTTGTGGTGTTCAATGCCGAAGTGAACGTGTCTTAAACGCTAATATTGTAAAATTTTAAAGTTGTTTTACTCAAAAGAGAAGAAGAAGAAGAAGAAGATGATGATGATGATGATGATGATGATGATTGATCTATGTATTCTTAAAGACTATGCTATAGTAATGGATTCATATTTATTAAGATTATAAATAACAGATTAAACATTTCAGTTATAAAAAAACATCACAAAATATATACTAAAATTTACTATAAATTGTGATAAAGAAAATGGTTGATGTTTTTTCTTGAAACTCAAAATAGACAATTTGAAAAAATACTTTAGCTGTGGATTCAGCCAAGGGAAAAACTGGAAAGAAGGCCGTATTTTTCACCTCACTGTGGAGATGAAACAACCGTATACTATAGAGCATTACTATATCAAATAAATATACCAGACATATTTACAATAAAAACAATACTTTCAAATAAATTTTATGCTCTCTGAAATAAAAATTTTCTCTCTGATACAGACAGAACAAGTAAAGGCCATGTCATAGAAAATAGCTGATGATTTATCTCTTAAAATAATAGCGGCCCCAAAAGAATACCCCAAGCATGAAGTCAACCGACGAACACAGGATAAAAACTCTTTTTAGCATATTACAAAAAATAAAAGGCCATGTCATAGCATATGGTTGTTTTATTTCTGCAATACACTGAAAATATATATTTTATCTGATTTTCCGCTAATAGGCTCCATAATTGGGGCATTTTATTGGTTATTTATTTGGAATTTCAATAAAATAAAGCATCAACCGTTTCCTATGACACAGCCAACGAAAATAAGCATATCCTATGAGTCGGTATAGATAAAAAGCCCTTCCAGCCATCTCGGTGGAAGGGCTTTTCATCCGCATGGAAAACCAGCAGGAGGGATTCGATAAAGCCGAAAGTCTTTGTGAGGGAAGGGGGAGGGTTTAAGGGAGGGAGAAGGGAACCTTTCTGGAGAAAGGTTCCCTTCCCCCTCCCTTATTCCTTCCTTCTTTTTCCTACTTTTCCTCTCCATCATCCTCACCCAGCGCAACCAACGCGACATGGGCGGCTTCCTGCTCGGCCCGCTTGAGACCGGGGCCGGAGGCGCGGAACTGCCTCCCGTCGGGCAGATCCACGCGGACGGAAAAAATCTTGGCGTGTTCGGGACCACAACTGTCCTCAAGCGTATATACGGGAAGCCCTTTGCTGATGCGCTGCGTGGCCTCCTGCAGCTTCGTCTTGAAGTCCTTGCGCCGCACCTTCGCAGCACTCTTCGGCCAGAGATCGGCATACAGCCGCTCCACGACCGCGCGCGCCTCCTCAATCCCGCCGTCCACAAATACGCCGCCGAAAACAGCCTCCATCGCGTCCGAAAGCAGGGAATCGCGCTGGCGCCCTCCCTGATTCTCCTCGCCGCGGGCAAGGCGCAGGCAGCCGTCAAGATGCAGCTTGCGCGCAACGGCCGCCAGCGTAGCCTCATTGACGAGGCTGGAACGCAGGCGCGTCAGCTCGCCTTCCCTTGCATCGGGGAACCGGGCGAAAAGCTGCGCGGAAACGGCAATCTCCAGCACGGCGTCGCCGAGGAACTCCAAACGCTCATTGTGCGCGTTGCCCGCCGCATGCTCGTTAGCCCACGAACTGTGCGTCACCGCGAGCAGCAGCAGCGATTCATCCTTGAAACGGTACCCTATCCTGTCCTGCAACACATCCAGCGTCATGGCATGACCTTATTTCGATTCACAAACCTTTCATAAACCTTACTTGTCCACAGATGTGTCTCACCTATCACGCACACCGGGGCAAGGCAACCGGAGCCGTACGGCGACGACGCGGATGCCGCGGAACCGGACATCCGCCAATCACTTCTTGACAGCGTATGGGAGAGCCCCTACTTTGGGCGATACACAATTTTAAGGAGCTCACAATGTCCAAACCGATCCGGCTGTTCAAACTCGTCACCGGCGAACTGGTTCTCGGCAAGTTTGACGAAGAAGCCAACATGCTCGAAGACGTGGCGATCATTCAGGTCGTTCCCACCCAGCAGGGTGTCCAGATGATGATGCTTCCCTATGGCTATCCTTTTGAACAGGAATTCAAGGGCAGCATTTCCGGCAAGCACTTCATGTATGAATACAAGAAGCTTCCCGACGATCTCGAAACCAAGTATCTGGAAGCCTGCACCAACCTGACCCTGTCCACGGGCGGCCTCGCCGGCGCCGCGGGCAAGTCTCCGCTCATCAAGTAGCCTTGTCCCCGCTTCGGATGAAAACGCCCCCATCCTGCCCGGCTTGTTCCGGGACGGTGGGGGCGAAGTGTTCCCTCAACCCCGCCGCCTGCGGAACCCCTCCTTATGAAAGAACTCCTCTCCCTGCTGCCCCGGCCCAGTCACTACATCGGTACCGAGGAAGGTTCCGTCCACAAGGAGCCCGCGTCCGTTCGCCTGCACTGCGCCCTTGCCTTCCCTGATCTGTACGAAGTGGGCATGTCCTACCTCGGACATAAAATCCTGTATGCCATCCTCAACAACCGGGAAGACATCTTTGCCGAGCGCGTATACGCCCCCTGCCGGGAAACCGGCAGGCTCCTCCGCGAGCACGGCGTCAGCCTCGCCACGCTGGAAAGCGATACGGACATCGTGAAGACGCATATGTTTGCGTTCGCGATCACGCATGAACTGTGCTTCACCAACGTGCTGTACATGCTGGAACTGTCCGGCATCCCCCTCCGTGCCGCCGAGCGCGGGGACGATCTGTTCCGCTGGCCCCTCATCGTCGCGGGCGGCGGATGCGCCATCGCCTCGGAACCGCTCGCCCCGTTCATGGATCTCATGCTCCTCGGCGAAGGCGAAGAGATGGTTCCTGAATTGTGCGACCTCATCATCAAGGCCCGCGAAGAAGGCTGGAGCCGCTCGCGCCTCATCGGGGAAGCCGTCAACATTCCCGGCGTCTATGCGCCGTCGCTGTACACGCATGACGCCAACGGCGTGCTCACGCCGCTGAAACCGGATTTGCCGACGCCCGGACGCCGTATCGTGGCGGATTTCGACAGGGCCGCCTATCCCGAAAAGCAGGTTGTCCCGTTCGGTGCGGTCCACAACCGCCTCAGCCTCGAAATCGCCCGCGGGTGTACCCGCGGCTGCCGTTTCTGTCAGGCGGGCGTCCTGTACCGCCCCGCCCGCGAACGCAGCCTGCCGAACCTGGAAAAAATCCTCGAAAACTGCCTGAACGACACCGGCTTCGACGACGTGTCCTTCCTTGCCCTCAGCACGGGCGACTTCTCGGCGCTGAAAACCTTATTCCTCGGCACAATGGATCGCTGCGAAGCGGAGCAGATTTCCGTGTCCCTGCCGTCCCTGCGCGTGGGCTCCATCGACGACGACATCATGCGCCGTCTGGCGGGCATCCGGCGCACCGGGGCGACCCTTGCCCCTGAAGCAGGCAGCCAGCGCCTGCGCGACATCATCAACAAGGGCGTCACCGAAGAGGGGCTGATGCTGCATGTCCGCAAGCTGTTTGAACACGGCTGGCAGCAGGTGAAGCTGTATTTCATGATCGGCCTGCCCGGTGAAACGCAGGAAGATATTGAAGCCATCGTAGACCTGTGCCGCAAGGCCCGCGACGCCGCAGGGCGGGGGATGCCGCGCCTGCAGGTCACGGCGGCCATCTCGCCGTTCGTGCCCAAATCACACACGCCCTTTCAGTGGGAGCCGCAGATCACGCTGGAGCAGGTGCGCGAGCGCATCCAATATCTGCGCGACGCTTTCAGGGCCGAAAAATGCCTGAAACTGCGCTGGCATGAGCCGGAAATGAGTTTCCTCGAAGGCATCCTGTCCCGCGCCGACCGCCGCATCGCCGACGTCGTGGAAAAGGCGTACCGCAGGGGGGCGATCTTCTCAAGCTGGGTGGAAAACTTCAGCATCGATCCGTGGCTGGAATCCCTTGCCGAATGCGGCCTGAGCGCCGAGGAATTCACCGGGTCCCGCGCCCTCGACGCGCCCCTGCCGTGGGATCATCTCAATGCAGGGGTGTCCCGCGAGTTCCTGCTGCGCGAACGCCGCCGCGCCTTTGAAGGGAAGATTTCGGAAGACTGCCGCTATGCGGCCTGCCGCCACTGCGGGGCCTGCGATACCGCGGCGGGGAAATCCCTGCTTCCCCGCACGCCGGGGCTTGAAGAAGGCACGCACCACAACAGCCTGAACTTCAAACAGCGCGACCAGCTCGAACATCAGCCGAACCTCGACGAGAACGGCCGCCTGCTCATGCCGCCGAAGCCGCCCAAGGCGACCGAACCGCCCGCGATCAACTCCGCGCTGGCCGTCAAAGCCGTGCGTTACCGCGTCTGGCATACCAAGGAAGCGGAAGCCGCCTATATCAGCCAGCTTGAACTGCAATCCCTGCTTGAACGCGCCATGCGCCGCGCAGGGCTGCCGATGGCGTTTTCGCAGGGCTTCCATCCCCTGCCCCTCATCTCCTTCGGGCGCGCCCTGCCCGTGGGCGTGGAAAGCCAGGCGGAATGGTTCTCCATCGTCCTGCGCGAACCGCTTTCCGCCAAGGAGGTCATGGAACGCCTCGCGCCCCGGATGCTCCGGGGGATGCGCCTCGACAGGCTGGAAGAAATTCCGGTCAACGACAAGTCCGTGGGCTCCGTACAGGAAACCTTCTCCCTGCGCTTTGTGGGCCCGGAAGCCGACAAACGGCTGTTTATGGAAGCGTGGGACGATTTCACGGCCACGGACTCCTTTATGTTCACCCGCGAAACCAAGAAAGGTCCCCGCACGGCGGACATCCGCCCGCTCTTTCAGGTCATCGAATGGGATGAGCACGGAACGCTTTATCTTGTGACCGACTGGTCTGAAACCTACATCTCCCCCATGACGCTCGCCCGTGCCATTACGCCTTGGGCCGAACCGCATCAACTGAAAATCATGAAGCTCTCGCAGATGTTCGGATAAAAAACGACACGGCGGCCTTCTCACAAATGTGGCCTTAGCCACCCCCTTGAACCATAAAAGGACACCCCAATGAGGTGTCCTTTTCTTTTTGGCTGCACCATAGGGAATGCTGATGCTTTCTTTCTCGAAATTCCAGATGAATAACCAATAAAATGCCAAATACCCAACTATAAAGTCCATCAACGAAAAACTAAAAAAACTGTATTTTCACCATACGGTGGAGGTAAAAACAACCACATACTATTATGACGTTTCTTCTTTTTCAAAATATCAGTCATAACAAACCACTAACGACTGATATTTTCCCTCTTGAAGTTCACTAAAAAGAAGGCTGTGTTATAAGGAAATAGCTGATGCTTTATTTGCTGATGTTTTCTTTCCTGAAGTTCCAACAGAGCCAGAAACAAAAAATGCCTCAGTCATAGAGGCCGCCGACGAACAACATAAGAAGAAAAAAGTCCATGTTTTTCAAGGCCGTTTTATAGAAAACGGTTGATGCTTTTTTCCTTGAAGCTCCAAAGGAATAACCGACAAAATGCCTTAGCCGTGGTTCCCGCCAAGGGGAAAACTTGGAAAAGGCTGTATTTTAACAGCGTTATAAAAACAAAACAACCCAATACTATAACAGAGCCTTTTTCAATGCACTATAAAAATAGGCTCTACCATAGCATATGGTTGTTTTATTTCAGCAGTATGCTGAAAATAGAGACTTTTTCCCCAATTTTTCCGCTGACGGGCTCCATAATTGGGACACTTTATTGGTTATTCCCTTGGAATTTCAAGAAATAAAACATCAACCATGTACTATGAACAGCCTAAAAATAAAATTCTTAGGCTCTGTCAGAGTACATGGTTGTTTTGTTTCAGCAATATATTAAAAATATATGCTTTTTCTCCAATTTTCCGCTGGTGGGCTCTGTGATTGGGGGATTTTATTGGTTATTCTCTCAGAATTTCAAGAAAATAAAGCATCAATCGTTTTCTATGACACAACCTAAAATAAAACTCTTATTTCCGATGACAGAGGCTTTTCAGAAGTGCAAACAATCTGCCCAAAGCCTCTTTCACCCAACAGTCGGCGCCGGGAAAACCACGAATAGGGATTCGATAAACACGAAAGTCTTTGAAGAGAAGGGGGTGGGGTTTGGGGAGGGGGAGGAGAAACTTTCTTCAGAAAGTTTCTCCTCCCCCTCCCCAATGCTGCTTCATGCTGCAGCTTCCCCCCCCCTACCGCTTCCGCTGCATGCGGTCGCGGATGATGATGGCGATGAGGTTCATGCCGAGGACGAGGACGAGCAGTATCAGCGCAGTCCCGTACTGGAGGGGACGGGTTTTCTCGATTTCCGTCCCGGCTGTGGCAAGCACATACATATGGTACGGGAGGGACATGACCGCACTGAAAACGGAATCGGGCATCTTCGGCGTGTAAAATACGGCGGCGGTGAACATGATCGCCGCGGTTTCACCGGCAGCGCGGGCCAAGCCGAGAATGGCCCCGGTCAACATGCCGGGGACGGCGGCGGGCAGGACTACGCGGGCGATGGTCTGGCTCTGGGTTGCGCCGAGGGCAAGGGATGCCTCGCGCCAAGCGTCCGGAACCTGCCTCAACGCCTCTTCCGTCGTGTTGATGATGACCGGCAGGGTCAGCACCGCCAGCGTCAGCACGCCGGCAAGCAGGCTCACCCCCATGCCGAGAAAGGTCACGAAGAACGCCAGCCCGAACAGCCCGAACACCACGGAAGGCACACCCGCAAGGTTGCTGATGCCGAGCCGCAGGTAACGGGTATACCGCCCTTTCCCGCCATATTCATGCAGATACACGGCTGAGGCCACGCCAAGGGGGAAGGCTATCAGCATGGCCCCGAAAGCCAGCAGGAACGTCCCCACGATGCAGGGCCAGACGCCCCCGGCGGTCATCATCCGGCGCGGGGGCTCGGTCAGGAACTCCCAGCTTATCGCCGGGCTCCCGTTCCAGAGCAGGAACACGCACACGCCGACCAAGGCCAGAATATTGATGCCCGCCGCAACGCGCAGCAGGCCGAACATCATTGCCTCCCGCCGCTGGCGCGACGCATTGTCGCTGTGAAAGGTGATCGTCGTCATGGCATATCCCTACAGGCCGGAGGACCCGGTTTGCTTGTGCTTTTCCGCGATGCGGAACGCCAGCATGTTGAACAGGAGCGTAAACAGGAACAGCACGATGCCCGTGGCGAACAAGGCGAAGTAGTGATCGCCCCGGAAAGGCGCCTCCGCCATCTCAGCGGCGATGGAAGCGGGCATGGGGCGCACGGGGTCGAAAATCGAGAGCGGTATGATGGCCGCGCCCCCGGCAACCATCAGCACGACCATGGTTTCACCGATGGCCCGCGACATGCCGAGCATGACGGCGGTGCCGATGCCGGACAGCGCGGAGGGGATGACCACGCGAATCAGCGTTTCCCAGCGGGTTGCGCCAAGGGCCAGCGACGCCTCGCGCAGCGTGCGGGGAACCGCGAACAGCGCATCCTCGGCCACGGAACAGATGGTCGGCACGCTCATGAACGCCAGCATGAGCGAGGCGTTCAGCAGGTTGAGGCCGGTATCAGCCCCGAACCAATCCTGCAGGAACGGGGCGACGATGACCATGCCGAAAAAGCCGATGACGACCGAGGGCAGCGCCGCCAGCAGTTCGATGAACGGCTTGACGATGCGCCGCGTCCGGCTGTCCGCGATCTCCGCCAGATAAGCCGCCGTCATGATGCCGAGCGGCACGGCGATGCACGACGCCAACGCCGTTACCGCCAGCGAACCCACAATCAGGGGGAAGATGCCGAATTCCGGCGGCTCGGACGTGGGATACCACAAGTGGCCCGTCAGGAAATCCCACAGGGGATAGTCCGCAAACAGCGGCAGCCCTTCCATAAACAGAAAGAGCATGATGCAGGCTAGGGAGAGAAGCGATACAAAGGCCACGCCCGTCAGCAGCCACCGGATCGATTTTTCCTTCAGTTCTCTGGACATGGAGTCTCCGTTTCTCTTCTGGGGCGCTGTGTTCCGCGCCGCTCGCCGCTGCGTGTCCGCTGCGGCTCAGGGGCCCCTTTTCCTTATCAAGGAGCCGCCATGCTGTTCTTCTTGGCTTCACGCAACCCTTCCTTCCCCAGCCGTAACCCGCTGGGGAAGGAAGAGGGAAGGGCCTTTTTCAGGCTCCTCCCCACTGGGCCTACTTCTTCGCCAGCGGCACGAAACCGACTTCCTTCACGGCCTTCTGGCCCTTGGCGGGGTCGAGGATGTACTTTATGAGCGCACCGGAAGCGCCGGAGGGCTCGCCGTTGGTGAACACATACAGTTCGCGGCTGAGGGGCCATTCCTTGGAAAGCGCGGTTTCGGCGGAAGCCGCAACCTTGCCGATGTGCAGGCCCTTGATGCTCGGGGCGAGGTAGCCGAGGCCCACGTAGCCGATGGCGTTGGGGTTCTTGGCGACAACCTGTTCGACCGCGCCGTTGGAAGCCTGAAGCAGGGCCTTGGGCATGACCTTGGCCTTCTTCATGACCAGCTCTTCCCACGTTTCGTAGGTGCCGGAGGACGTATCGCGGGACACGACCACAATGTTGGCGTCGGCGCCGCCCACTTCCTTCCAGTTGGTGATCTTGCCGGTATAGATGTCCTTGAGCTGGCTCAGGCTGAGTTCGGTGATCGGGTTCTTGGGATTCACGACCGGAACGAGCGCATCGACCGCAACGGCGGTACGGACGGGGTTGATGCCCTTCTTGGCGGCCAGTTCCTTTTCACTGCCCTTGATGTCGCGGGAAGACATGGCGATGTTGGCCAGCCCGTCGAGCAGGGCCTTGATGCCGTTGCCGGAGCCGCCGCCGGAAAGCGCAATCTGCACGTTGGGGTTGGCCGCCATATAGGCTTCGGACACCTTCTGCATGATGGGCAGCACGGTGGTGGAACCGTTGACGACGATTTCGTCGGCGGCCTTCGCCTGGGCGGGCAGAAGGCAGGACAGGGCCAGAAGGGAAGCCAAAACAATGCGTTTCATCTGCATGAACTCCGTTTTTTTCGGTTTGCAACGAACGGCCGGGACGACCGCCCGGACAAGCTGGAAAATAGGGCGGCTTCGTGTCAAAACGATGACGGAAAACCGAAACGCAGGTGACGAAGAAAGATTTATCGCCACGGAATTGTCACAATCGCTTCATGTTCCCGTCACCCGCCGCAACTAGAACCATTCAGCGAGACTGCAACAAGGAATCAACCATGATCAGCGAATCAGCCACCATTCTCATCGTCGAGGACGAGCAGGACATCCGCGAACTGCTCGCCTACAATCTGGAAAAGGAAGGCTACGCCACCGTTCAGGCAGCGGACGGCAAGGAAGGGTTGGATCTGGCCCGCTCCCGCAAGCCGGATCTCATCCTGCTTGACCTCATGCTACCGAAAATGGACGGGCTTGCGGTCTGCCGCGAACTCGAACGCGACGCCGGCACGGTGCGCATCCCCATCATCATGCTGACCGCGCGCGGCGAAGACGTGGATCGCATCCTCGGCTTCGAGCTGGGGGCGGACGACTATGTGGTCAAGCCCTTCAACATCCGGGAACTGCTGCTCCGCATCCGCGCCATCCTGCGGCGCCAGGTCATGGTGGAAAGCAACCCGGTGCTCACGCGCCACGGGGTCAGCGTCGATCCCGCCGCCCATAAGGTCACGGTGCTCGGCCATGAGGTCGAGCTTACGGCTACGGAATTCCGCCTCATAGAGGATCTGCTGCGCAACGCCGGGCGCGTCCGCACGCGCGAGGAACTGCTCGCGGCGGTTTGGGGCTATCAGTTTGAAGGCTACGCCCGTACGGTGGACACCCACATCCGCCGCCTGCGCAACAAGCTCGGGGACGCGGCCGAAATCATCGAAACAGTGCGCGGCGTAGGCTACCGCTGCAAGGAGTAACATGCGCGACACCAAGTTCAGGACACGCCTCTTCCTCTGCTTCTTGGCCGTCATTGTCATGACGCTGGTGCTCCCGGGGCTGTAT
Organism: Bilophila sp.; assembly: GCF_057864385.1. Taxonomy (NCBI): domain Bacteria; kingdom Pseudomonadati; phylum Thermodesulfobacteriota; class Desulfovibrionia; order Desulfovibrionales; family Desulfovibrionaceae; genus Bilophila; species Bilophila sp. The sequence goes on from NZ_DBMAFI010000079.1 coordinate 10,314, forward strand.
GTCCGCAAAAACATCAAGGAAGACGGCATAGACGAGACCATCCGCAATGCCCGGCGCGAAGCCGCGCTCATCCGTATGCAGATGGAAGCGGCCCCGGACGGCGTACAGGGGCTCTCCGCCGCCTTTGACCGGATCGGCACGGAGCTCGGCATCCGCATCACCTTCATCGGCGCGGACGGAACCGTCCTTGCGGAATCCGACTCCGAACAAATCAACCTGAACGACCTCGACAACCACGCGGATCGCCAAGAAATCGGGGCAGCCGTCCGGGAAGGCTTCGGGGTCAGCATCCGCCACAGCAATACGCTGGATACGGATCTGGTCTATGCGGCCCTCCCCTTCCCCGCCGCCGGAAGCCTGCCGGACGGCTTCATCCGGGTCGCCGTGCCGCTCAAGCATGTGGAAGAACGCATCGCCCAGTCGGAACGCCAGTGGCTCGCCATCGTCGGGCTGGCAACGCTGATCGCCCTGCTCTTCGCCTACGGGCTCTCGACGCATCTGGAACGCTCGCTCAAGGAGATGATCCGGGTCGTGGAAAGCATCGCCACAGGCCCCGCCGGGCAGGGCAGCCGCCGCCGTCTCCATATCCTGCCCGGCAGGGAATTCCGGCGGCTGGCCCGTGCCGTCAACGAAATGGCCGACCGTACCGAGGAACACTTGCGCACCATCGCGGAGAACAAGGCGCAGCTCAAAACCATCCTCGACGTGATGAACGAAGGCGTGCTCGTCATCGGTGAAAAAGGGCGCATCCGGCTGGTCAACCCCGCCCTCGTGCGCCTGTTCCCGCAGGCCAAGGACGCGGAAGGCAAGTTCCCCGTGGAGGTCATCCCCGCGGCGGAAATCCAGCAGGCCCTCGACGAGCTGCTTTCCGCGCCGCAGGACAAGCCCCGGCTCATCACGCTGGAAGTGGAGCCCCGCCCGGACATGATCCTGAGCGTGCAGTTCATCAGGCCCCGCGAAGCCATCCATGACGTGCTCGCCGTGGCGGTCTTCCACGACATCAGCGAAATGGCCCGGCTCATGCGGGTACGGAAGGAATTCGTCGCCAACGTCTCCCATGAGCTGCGCACGCCCTTGACGGCCATCGCGGGCTACGCCGAAACGCTCCGGGATTCCGCCGCCGAAGATCCCTCCATCTGCGCCAAGTTTGCGGAAACCATCCTCCGCAACGCCCAACATATGGGGACGATGGTGGAAGACCTGCTCAAGCTCTCGCGCATCGAGAGCGGCGCGGTGCCTATGGAAATGGAAACGGTGAGGGCCGCGGGCCTCCTTTCCGACGTGACCACGGCCTGCCAGCCGCAGACCGCCCCGCACGGCCTGAAGCTGGAAACCGACATCGATCCCGCCCTTGCCGTGCGGGCCGATCCCCACTTCATCGGGCAGGTTTTCCGCAACCTTATCGAAAACGCCTGCCGCTACGCCCCTGAAGGCTCCACCATCAGGGTTTCCGGCGGGAAGCACCTCGACGGCAACGGGCTGCCGGAAGCGCTGTTCACGATACGCGACGACGGGCCCGGCATCCCGCAGGCGGACATCGCCCGCGTGTTCGAGCGCTTCTACAGGGTGGAGAAGCACCGCAGCAGCCCCGCCTCCACCGGGCTCGGCCTTGCCATCTGCAAGCACATCGTCGAGCGCCACGGCGGGCGGATCTGGGCGGAACCCGGCCCCGGCGGCTGCCTGCAATTCACGCTTCCCCTCTCTGGGGAAACGGAAAAAAGGACGTGACGAAGCGCCCCTTCCCCAAGAAGGGGCCCGAACCCCGCAGCCCTTCCCCAGACGGCACAGATTCAAAGAACGGAAAACCGCCCCGCAAGCCTTCCGGCCCCAAACGGGACACGGCCCCTTTTTGACTAAAAAACCCCGTCCGGCATCACCGGCGGGGAGCAACATAGGCATTTGTGAGCGTACTCATGGAGAAAACCATGCCCCAATCCATAGAACCGTCCGTCACCCTCGACAGCGCCCAGGCTCCGAAACCTTCCGGGGAGCCCAAAATGGCGGCCCGGAACGTCAACTTTTTCTACGGCAGTTCCCAGGCGCTCTTCGACATCAGCCTTGAGTTTCCCGAAAAACAGGTCACGGCCCTCATCGGCCCGTCGGGATGCGGCAAGAGCACGTTCCTCCGCTGCCTCAACCGCATGAATGACCTTATCCCCGGCACGCGTACCGAAGGGCTGCTCACGCTGGACAAGGAAGACATCAACGCCCCCGGCTTCGACGTGGTGAACCTGCGCCGCCGCGTGGGTATGGTCTTCCAGAAGCCGACGCCGTTTCCGAAGACCATTTTTGAGAACGTGGCCTACGGCCTGCGCGTCAACGGCGAGCGCGACGAATCGCTCATCGCCGACAAGGTGGAGGAAAGCCTCCGCCGCGCCGCCATCTTTGAAGAGGTGAAGGATCGCCTGCACACCTCGGCGCTTGGGCTCTCCGGCGGCCAGCAGCAGCGCCTGTGCATCGCCCGCGCCCTTGCCGTGGAGCCGGAAGTCCTGCTCATGGACGAACCCGCCAGCGCCCTCGACCCCATCGCCACGCAGCGCATCGAGGAAGGCATCCACGAGCTCAAGAGCCAGCTCAGCATCGTCATCGTCACCCACAGCATGCAGCAGGCCGCCCGCGTCTCCGACCGCACCGCCTTTTTCTATATGGGCAAGCTGATCGAGTGCGATCTGACGGAGAAGATTTTCACCAACCCCTCACTGAAGCAGACCGAGGACTACATCACCGGGCGCTTCGGGTAAGCCGCCCGCCCCAATTACGCACATGCGGAACACATTCCGCCAAGGAGACGCCTTATGGCCTATCAGGAACACTACACGCAGCAGCTTTTGGACAACCTGCGCGCCAAACTCCTCATCATGGGGAGCAAGACGCAGCAGGCCCTCGACGATGCCGCCATCGCGGTGTTGAATCACGATCTTCCCCGCGCCGCCGCCGTGCTCGACGGAGATACGGATATTGACGACCTTGAAAACGAGATCGATGAAGCCACGCTCAACATCCTCGCCCGCACGCAGCCCGTTGCCCGCGATCTGCGCTTCCTTATGAGCGTCGTGCGCATGGTGTTGGATCTGGAGCGCATCGGGGATGAATCCGTCGTCGTCGCCGAGCAGGTCACGCTCTCGGACAAGCCCGTCCCCTCCATTGTGGAAAAGGATCTCAGGGCGCTGTGCACCCGTACGAGCGCCATGCTCCACAATGCCCTGCTCGCCTTCCAGAACGGCGACGCCCCCAGCGCCCTTGCCGTCAGCCGCTACGATGATGAAACCGCGCAGATGATGGTGAACATTTTCCAGAAGCTCATGCAGGCCGTCGGCGACCGCACGCTTGAGCCGTGGGAGTCCATGCACATCGTGCTGATCACCCGTGCCTTGGATCGCGTTTGCCGCCGCGCCGAGAACATCGCCGAGCACGCCTATTTTATGGTCGAGGGCGTCAGCCTCAAGCACCGCAGGACGTTGCCGCAGGATGGGGAGAAATAGGGATTCGGGGGAGGGGAGGGAAAAA
>NZ_DBMAFI010000080.1:0-13747 GCF_057864385.1 Bilophila sp.
ACTGTAAACAAAAAGGAGATACACAAATGAAACAATGTACTAGTTGTATGAAATTTATTTATGTTTTATTCGTTATACATTTAAGTATAACAACAGTTTGCGCCCAAACACCAAACAATACACCTCAATATGTTTTAAATTCTATTGCGAGTGTAGAAAACAAAGATATAGAGGAAGATCTTTCAGATTCAGAAAGTTTTGAAACAACTATTATTGTACAGGCCGCATCGGATGGCAATTGGAAAAAAGTAAAAGAACTTCTTGATGCTGGATATTCTGTCCATGAAACGGATTTTGAAGGGATGACTCTCCTTCATTATGCAGCTTTAAATAGTGATGACAATACAATTATCATGCTCATTAAAGCAGGAGCAGATATCAATGCAAAAGTTTTAGGTACACAGCGTGCTTATGATTTTGCATTGAATAATGCAAAAATTAGTTCAAGAGTCCGTGCACTGTTAAAATAAAATACATCAAATAACTCTTTTCCATAAATCGCCTTGTACCTCATTTAGTATTGGGCGATTTATGTTTTTGTTGTGCTCAAACATTGCTAATGGTGAAAAAGAAGCAACCGTGCTGTTCGCTTATAGTCTATCTTTCCCTCCACGCAATGCGCGCGTAAATACAATTATCGGACATCAGCTCAGACGAAGCGCAAACATCCTTCGGGGCTTTCCGACTCTTTACACCCACCCTCCCGTTTCGCTGCATTAACAGTATATTTTATTGATTTATTTCATTTTTCATGAAAACTTGAAAAGTATATAAATTGGCCACTGCCCAGCCTGATTTCTCCATGCTACACAAGATTCAATCCCTTTTGAATCTGTTTTAGCCATTAGTGATGGGAAGTTATGTTGGAGCTACTGACCAAGAAAGAACAAGAAGTCGTCAATCTGTTGATGAAAGGTACAACACCAAAAAAAAATTGCACGTGACATGCGTACATCACGCAAACTCATCCATCTGCATCTTTCTCGCATCCGCAAAAAGTTTTCCGTGCATACCACTATAGAAATCATGCGTTGCACCGGGGAGACGCTGGCCTATCCCAAGCACCCCATAAAACTTACGTCTCGTGGAGCGGAAGTCTTTCACCTGTCTCTCAGTGGGGTAAACACCACAAGAATCACCCGCTGCCTGAAAATCACCCGAAGCGGCGTCCGACGCCACAGAGAAAAAATGCTCATGGCAAACGGGTGTAATTCCATGCTGGAATTGGTCGCAAAGTATTACGGGACATACGCTGAGTAATATTCTCAAGGAGCTTTCATGGAAACTGACGGACGTACCATCATCCTTTCTACTCCTGAAGAATTGCTTCCTCTTATTATAGAAGCCGTACGGCTTGCCAGCAATAAAAATGTGCAGAGTACTTCTGAAGGCCCAGTAAAAAAACTACTTGCGCCTAAAGATGTGGAAAAAGAGTTTGGTATCCACCAAAAAACTCTCGCATACTGGCGACAGGAAAGCGTTGGCCCGGCATATACGAGCTTTGGCAGGCGTGTCTTCTATGAACGCGCCGTACTGGAAGAGTATATTGCCTCTGGGCGTATCCAAACTTCGGAATCAAAATGATGGATTTCTCAGGCCGCCAGCATATCCCCTATAATCGAGAGCTTTTCGTTTTCCTGCCCTGGGAAAAGGTGAGCGTATCCCATCGTCATGGTGATGTTCTTATGACGCATGAGCTTTTGCAGCTCCATAAGCGTGACCTTGCCGGACTGAGCCAGCCAGGATGCGAAGGTATGTCTCATGGTATGCAGGGTGACGGCGTACAGACTATCACCGTCCTTCGGGGCCAGATTGAGCTTTCTGACGGCGGTCTGGAAGCAGGCGGGAGTCTTGGTAAACGCTGTTTTCTTGCGGGGCTGCTGGAAGATGGGTTCCGCAGGTTTGCGTTTGTACGCCTGGATCATCCTGACCATGTCCTCCGGCACTCGGACGAAAACCCGCTTGCCTCCTTTCTGAATGATATAAAGGCCACAGGCGTTGGCATCCACATCCTGTCCGCGCAGCTTGAAAATTTCTGTGGGCCGGAGGCCGGTTCGCAGGGAAAGCAGAGCCATGTCATGCAACTGCGGATGCCGCTTTTCAAGGTCGTCCAAAAGGGCCTTGGCCTCTTCCCGTGTCAGAAAGCGCAATCTTTCATTGTTGGCTTTGACCATTTTCCATGTACCACCTTTGGTGGACAGCGGGTTGACTCCGCTCCATGTGCCGGTGGCGATGGCACGGTTTATGGCGGAACGCATGAAGCTGAAGATATTGTTCACGGTCTGCCCGGCCAGAGTTTTCCGCGTCTTCCCTGTAGTGTTGGACTTTCCAGTACCTTTTTTGTATTTTGTATTCCCGGTCGGTGTTTTCAGGAGCTGTGCCTTGAGGTTGGAAAGAAGATTCGGAGTCAGCTCGACAACCGGCAGAGCGTGAATTTTGGCCTTGAGATGGGCGTTGTACTGACTGTAATGCTGGTCAACGTATTTCCCCTCGCTTCTGCCCCACGCAAGGTAAGCATCAACGATCTCCCCGATGGTGATTTTATCACGTTCAATGGGATTGACGCCGGCAGCCTCAAATTCGGCAAGGAACTTTGCCCGCTCCTTTCTGGCCGTAGCCGGGCGGATGCCCTTGCTGTGCCTGCCGACGGTTTTCCAGTGTCCCTTACCCTCGTGGTCTGCGTACCAGAAGCAGTAGATTTTGTCGTACTCTCCGGTGCGCGGATCGCGCTTGGCGGACTGGCGGAAGAAGACGCCCTCGAACTTGGTCTTTATGTATTTTCTTTCAGTTTCACTACTCATATGAGCAGGTTAGAGGATACGATGAAAGAAGGCAAGATGCTTATCCAAAACTTATCCAAAATAGATTTTCAGGATAAAAATATTGACGATAATATATTGAATTTAATAATTATTTATTTCTTACTATTGTCAATATGTGACCGAGAGAGAGAGAGAGAGAGAGAGAGAGAGAGAGAGAGAGAGAGAGAGAGAGAAACAGAGCTTTTTTCAGTTTTCCTGTTGGCAGGCTCTGCGGCTGAGGCATTTTATTGGTTATTCCTTTGGAACTTGCATCAGCCATTTCCTATGGCACAGCCTCAGTGTAAAATGGCATCCCATCAAGCGTTGGGGCAGGGCCTTCTTTTTAAAGGGTATTTAGGCAAGCTGCGGGGATACCTTACAGCAGTCTGCCTTTTCCACTCCATTTTTGCGTTTTCTTTGATTCCCAAAAGGGAGCCAAATGGGAACAAAGAAAATCCATTCATATTTAATCGTGCGGAAAGGCCATGAAAAGACGCCTTTTCCAGTCCCTGCACCTGCCCATTTTGTTCACCGTATTGCTGCGGCAGGCTGTTGGCCCGTACACCGATGCCCACAAGATCAAAAAAAGGCGGTATCATAGAAAATGATAGATGCTTTTTTCTTTGAAGTTCCAAAAGAATAACCAGAAAAATACTTTAGTTATGGATTCCGCTGATGGGAACAGTGGAGAAAAGGGCCGTCTTTTTACCGTGCTGTGGAGATGAAACAATCACATACTATAACAGAGCCAAAGAAAAGCGTATCCCGTTCCACTGCGCCGTACAAGCGTTTCCTTTGGCGGCAAAGCCGCCAAAGGAAACGCGCCGCCGGGTCAAGGGGGCAGCGCCCCTCGGCAGGGCCTAGGGCAGGCACCCCGGCATGATCCGGGCAGCGCCCCGGAGTAAGCAGGATTACTTGGACTCCCCGCTTTCGCGCTGGGAAGCGTAAAGGAACTTGTCGTCTATGTTCAGCACAGGAAGGAACTGCCCGGCCAGCGCGTACAGCCGGTAGGCCCCGACGATCTCGTTCCCGCGTGCCGTGGCTTCCTCCGTGGCGGAGTTGAAGAGCTCGTTCTCGGCGTCCAGCACATCAAGCAGGCTGCGCTGCCCAAGGTTGAACTGCGCCAGATAGGCATCCCGCGTCTGCGTATTGTAAACGACCGCTTCCTGATAATACTTCCGCTGATCGATGGCGGCCATGTAACGCGTCCACGTGTCCGCGATTTCAAGATTCAAATCATCAAAGAAGTTATAGGCGGTCTGACGCGCCTGACGGACGCGCGACTCGGCGGCTTCCGTCTCGGCCTTATCCGCGCCGCTGTTGAACAGGTTCCAGCGCATGGTCGCCATGACGTCGAAACTCGACGTCCAGTTGCTCCCCCTGCCGCCGCGATCCGAATAGTTCGGCCCAACCTCAAGGTTGATCTTCGGATGGTAGGCCGACTGTGCGAGCTCCTTCTCGCCGCGTGCCGCCCGGATGTCCGCAAGGTACGCCTTCAGCTTGGGGTTCCCCACCTCAGCCGCCTTCATCACCTCGTCGGGGCCGGCAAACATCCCTTCGGGGACATACACTTCCGCAAGCGACGTGGGCACGGGCTTCCCGGTCAGCCGGATATAGGAGGCTTCGGCTTCGCGCAGTGAAGCCTCGGCGTCCGTCAGGGTGGACATGGCGCGGGCAAGGCGGCCTTCCGTCTGGGTCAGGTCAGCCGTCGTGGATGCCCCAAGGCTCAGGCGATCCCGCTGCGAAGCGAGGATCTCCTTATGCCGCGCCACATTCTCCTGTGCGAGGCGCAGGATTTCGCGCCGCCTCAGGTAGTCCACATGGGCAATGAGCCCGTCCAGGCCGAACGAGGTGGCATTGTCGAACACACGGTATTCCATCGACTCAACGGTGGCTTCCCCGGTGCGGACACGGCTGCGGGTGGCGAAGCCGTCCCACAGGGGCTGGGTCAGGGTAAGGCCCACGCCGCTCGCCGCGTACATCCCCTTATCCGAACCGTACGAGCGTGTGGTATCGTCGCTCAGGCGGCTGGCCCCGTAGCGGCCGGTCGCGTCCACGCTCGGCCCCCATCCGGCTTTCGCCCGGCGCAGTTCATAGCGGGTCACATCCAGATTTTCCTGAATAACCTTGAGCCCACGGTGGTGGGCGATGGTCTCGGCCACGGTTTCCCGGACGGAGACGGCGCCTTCCTGTACGGGCGCGGAAGCCGCGGCTGCGTTGGAGGCGGGAGCGGCCGGGGCGTTCGCCGTTCCGCCAAGGCACAGCACCGCCGTCATAAGAATCATCACAAAGGTTTTACCGTACATATGTTGTTCCTCCAGAGGGCAGTTTACCCTCCTGCGTGGCGTTCACCCACGCGCTCGCTCGGGACATCCCCCAAGCGTTTTCCTAAAAAGCCGCGCCGCGCACAGGCGGATCGGCGTTTCCCTCGACAGGCGCCCTCCCCTTTCAAAAAAGGAAGGGCTTATTGCGCCACCCTCCCATCCGCTTTCGGCAGGTCGGCGGCGACCCTGTTCCTGCCCGCTTCCTTGGCGTTATAGAGAAATGCGTCGGACACCTGCACCGCCCGCCGTATTTCCGCACGGCATTTCCGCGTTCCGGCGCAATCGGCAGCGACGGTTCCCGTCACCCCGAGGCTGATCGTCACCCGGATCTCCTCCCCTCCTGCGAGGATCGGCTTTCCCGCGATGCTCTTGCGCAGCCGTTCCGCAACCAATACCGCCCGGATCACATCCGTATCATGCAGCATGACGAGGAATTCATCCCCGCCATACCGGCAGCAGATATCCTCACCCCTGAGGCAGCCCAGAAAGCGCCGCGCCACCGCGCGCAGCACCTCATCCCCCGCCTCATGGCCGTGCAGGTCATTGACCTTCTTGAAATGATCGATATCCGCCATGATGAAGGAAACGCTTTGCCGCCTGAGGCTTGCGCGGGCAAAGCCCTTTTCCGCCAAAACCCAAAAGCCGCGCCGATTCGGGAGGCCCGTCAGCATGTCGGTCAGGGACAAGCTCCTGTATTTGTCGATGAGCCTTCTGTTTTCCTGCAGCGTATTGCCGATGAGCTCGAAGTACGTCCCGATGGCCCCCAAGCGGGGAAGTTCCGGCGTGTCGCCCTCCGCGAGCTCCTTGATACCCCACTCGACCGCCTTGAGCCTGTCCATGATGTCCTTCAAATACATGGCCATGCAGCCGCAGTTTTTGAAATGGACATCCAGCCCGCCGTGCGCGATGGATTGCGCGGCCCGGCGCAGTTCGTAAATCTGGAGGCAGAGCTCCCGGATTTCCTTATCCTGTTCGGGTATTTCGTCGACAATGCGGGCTGTGCATCCGCTGTCGTTCACGATCCGCGAAATGATCCCAAGGAGCTTAGGCAGAGGCAGGCTTGAGCGCATCTTTCCCCTCTGCGGGTTGTACCTGCCGTGCGCGCCAGTGGGCATAACGCTCCATCAGGAAAGCGATATGCCTTGGCAGCAGGGTGTTTTTATTGTGTTTCCCCAAAACGGCCTTCCGTGCGTTCCGGCGTATGGGGCTCAGCCCGGCCCGTTTTTCGAGCAGCAGGGTTATGAGCATGGCCCAGTTCATCCTGCGCCCGGAGGGGTACAGGAAACCGTTCAGGCCGTCGCTGAGGACTTCGCGGACGGCCCCGGTGTCGGGCGCGAGCACAACGCACCCGCAGCTCATGGCCTCCAAGAGTTCGGAGGGCAGCATAAAGGAAATGTCTTTACAGAGATGCAGCGACGAGACGCGCAGCAGGTCGCGGTAGGCGTTTTGGGGGAGGAAGTCCAGCAGGTGGATCCGCCCCCTCATGCCGGGGGGAAACGCCGCCATGCCCTCCCGGAGGCTGTCGAGGCGGACTTCCCTGCCCGTGCTGATAAGGGCCACATGGCAGTCAGGGCGCGCCGAGAGCAGGGACGGCAGCCTGCACCAGAAGCCGCCCTCCCGCAGCCGGGCGGCATCCCGCACGGAAAGGGTCACGATCTCCTGCCGTTCCTCTTCCACAACAGCACAAAAAAGGAACGCATCATGTTCCAGCCATGCACAGGAACCGGGACTGTGTTCTTTCTGCACAAAAAATTCACACATGGCTTGTGGATTCTCTTAAACAGTATTTTCCAAAAAGGGACACGCTTTCTACATCAATGCCGTGTCCCCTTTCTGTAATTATGAAGCCTTCCAAGGGGAGATGGACTAGGGAGAGCTGCCCGCCGTATCCCTGAGCCCTATGCAAAAAACAAAACGCCCCGTGCCGAGACATGATTTCGGTACGGGGCATCCTTATGGCGATCACCGTAAGGCAAGTGGCTCAGAAAAATCAGAGAGAGAGAGAGAGAGAGAGAGAGAGAGAGAGAGAGAGAGAGAGAGAGAGAGAGAGAGCATAAAAAATCCTGCTATATCAATTTGTTACTTATATTTAAAAAAAGACGCAACACGCCTTTCTACATACAAGTTCCAATACCAGCAGGAACAATGCAGCCAAATACCAGTATGGCTGACAGGCGTCAGCTACGCATTTTCTTCACATTAAGTCAAGAGGAAAGTTTAGATGAGATATTAACTTTTGACACAATTCCTTATAACCATACTAAATTAAATATTAAAAACTTTGTTTTACATCTCTATCTATCTCCCTACCCCACAATTATTGCCAATACTCTCCAATAAGACTCGCTAGTATCTTATACCTTTTAAAAACGGTTCAAGTCCGTCCAGAAAAATTTTTTGAATCTTTCAAAGAAATGGGTAGATAGAGGGGTACCAAAGACAAAATATGAAAATTTTATATTTTTATTTCATGTAGTTACTAACATTAAAAAGTTCGCATATAAGGCCACGAAAAATCAGGGACAAAGCACCTACGCGGACGGACTGACCAAGGTGGTTATCGGTGCGTTGGCGCTCGGTCTGGGAGAACTCCTCGGTTCCGGTTCTGCTACTCTTTTCGGCTCTGACCAGACTTCCGGCATGGGCGAATTGGGCCTGTAAGCGTGAGGCGATGAGGCATGAATATTTTCAAAAAACAAAAAGACGCCCCGGAGTCTCAGGAACAGGCTCAAAGCGTGAGGGAAGCTCATGCCTCGTCGCCCGCCCCAGATGCCGCCACCGTCATTGGGGGACTGAACTGGTACAGGGCGCAGTTCCGCCGGGCCATGAAACTGGCTCTCGCTCTGACCGTGGCCTTGTGCGCCAGTCTGGGCTTTGCCACCATCCTGCTCCTGAACCAACCGAAGCCGCAATACTTCGCGGCCACGCCGGACTTGCGGCTTGCGCCTATGGTGCCGCTCGACCAGCCGCTGCTTACCCAGAGCGGGCTGCTGACGTGGGTGTCGGACACCATTACCGGGGCCATGTCGCTCAACTTCCTTGAGTGGCGGGAAAAACTGGAAAGCATCAGACCTCACTTCGATGACGCGGCCTACAAGTCCTTTCTGGCTTCCCTGCAAAGTTCCGGCATTCTGGACATGATTCGGGACAAACGGCTTTCCGCTTCCGCCGTGGCCACACGTGCGCCGGTCATCATCGCTTCCGGTCTGGTCGGCGGCAAGGCCACATGGAAAGTCGAGTTCCCCCTGATTGTCTCCTACGAGTCCAGCCAAGGCGTGGAAAACACGCAAAAACTCCTTGCCACAGTCCTTGTTTGCCGCGCGTCCACGGCAAAGACGCCGCGCGGCGTGGTCATTCAGCAAGTCGTACTCAAGAGGGATGCGTAATGCTTGATATACTTGTCAACGGCGTGGATCGCGGCATCCGCGCTCTCTCGGAAGCATTCGCCGGGCCGGTTCACAGCTATTGCAGGCTTGAAACCGTGGATAACGGCGTACTCGTGGCCGATGACGGAAGCCTCGTCAGCCTTCTTCATCTGGAAGGTTCGCTGAAGCATGTAGGGGTGGATGAATACACGGCCATCGTCTCCGGCCTGACGGAAAAGCTCCAGGCCACGCTCTCCAAGCCGGGCCATGCGCTTCAGGTAGTCTTTGAATATGACCCGGAAAGCAGCGGGGAACGCATTGCCGAACTGCTCCAGCCGTCCCGTCTGACGGCGCACAACCTCGGCCTGCATATCGGCCCGCTGCTGGAGGATTGGGGCCATGCGCTGCAACGCTACTGCGCCCTTGAAAAATGCTGGATTGTACTGTGGACACGGCCTGCCGTGTTGCCCGACACCCTGCGGAAAACGGCTCTGAAGGAGCGCGACGCGGCCATGTCCAAAGTACCGACGCTCGCGGGCTGCCAGCAGATTGCCCGTGCCGTCGCCGCCCTGCATGACGCGCATAACGGTTTTCTGACAGGTGTACTGGACGCCTTCCGGCAGGCGGATTTGCTGGCCTGGCCGCGCGATGGTGTCGCGGAACGCAATCCGAATAGGCGAGCGCATCTATGGGCCGCTGATTATGACGCTCATGCCGCAGACGCCCAAACCCTTCCAGGACTTCTTCCGGGTGCTGGCTCGGCGGGACGAGCGGTTGCCGTATCGAATGTCTTTTCTGCTGGAAGACGGCGGCCTGAACATGGGTCTCAAGCCGTTGCTGGCAGCGATTCTGGCCTTCACCAATGCGGACAACAAGCGGCTCAACAATGTGTGGAAACCTTGCGGGCGCTGGATTTGGAAGGCGTGTGCTACGTGAAATTCCGTATCTGCCTCTGCACCTGGGCCTGTATGCGGGAAAGTGAACAGGACGCCCATCTTCTGCTCAGGCGTCGTGTCGCGGAACTCTCCAAAGCCGTACAAGGTTGGGGCACTACGGATGTTTCCGAAGCTCTGGGCGACCCGCTGCTCGGCGTTACCGCGACACTGCCCGGCATGATGCCGACCAGTCCGGCCCCGGTCACAGCCGCGCCGCTTCAGGAGGCCATCGGCATGTGGCCGTTACGCTCGGCTTCACCCTGGAAAGAAGGAAGCCTTCTGTTCCGCACTCAGGACGGCAAAATCATGCCGTTCGCGCCCAATTCCTCCGAACAGGCCGCGTGGATTGATTTGGGAGTAGCTCCGATGGGAGGCGGTAAATCGGTCTTCCTCAACGCCTTCAATTTTGCCTTTGTCACACAGGCCGGACTGTCCCGCCTGCCGTGGCTGTCCATCGTGGACGTGGGGCCGTCTTCCTCCGGCCTTATCACGCTCCTGAAAGAAAACCTGCCCGAAGGGAAAAAACACCTTGCCGCCTATCACCGGCTCAGGATGACGCCGGACTATGCCGTCAATCCCTTTGACACGCCGTTGGGGTGCCGCAAGCCCCTGCCCTCGCACAAGGCGTTTCTGGTCAACCTGCTATCGCTGCTGGCCACGCCGCTGGATGTCACGGCTCCGGCGGACGGCGTGCCGGGTCTGATAGGCCGGGCTATCGACTTGGCCTATGAGGAACTTTCTGATGGCAATCATCCCCGGCTCTATCAACCCAATGTGTTGCCGGAACTGCATGACCTCATTGTCCATGAAGGCATCAGCCGCGACGCTTCCACCTCCTGGTGGGAAGTGGTCGATGGGCTTTTTGAGCGGGGGTATGTGCATGAGGCATTGCAGGCGCAGAGATACGCCGTGCCGCTGCTGGCCGATGTGGGGGCGCAGATTCGGCAGAACAAGGGCATCCAGAACACCTATGAGGAACACACCATCAACAATGTCTGGCGCTCATTACTGGACGCCATTGAAGCGTATGTCATTCTGAAGGAACCTACCCGGTTCGATTTGGGCGACGCGCAGATCGTCAGTCTCGACTTGGACGAAGTGGCTCCGCGCGGAGGAGCCACGGCGGACAGACAGTCGGCGGTCATGTATATGCTGGCGCGGCATGTTCTCGGCTCTCGGTTCTTTCTCATGCCCGCCGATGTGCAGCTTATGCCCGAATACTATCAGAACTACCATGCCGGACGCATTGAGGCCATCCGGGAAGACCCCAAAAGATTATGCTACGAAAACTCCCATCGCAAAATTTTCACGTCTATTTTATTTTTATTATCCTGAAAAAATTGAATATATTTTTGACATGGACTTTCATGGATTTTTTAGGACATGTGGACACCCCGGATTATTCGGGGTAACAATCGGGGTAAATTATTCTTGAAACGGAGGATTACCCCATATGCCCCTGACCGACACCACCCTACGAAATGCGAAGCCGGGAGAAAAACAAATCAAGTTATTTGACGGACATGGACTATTTCTGCTGATTGCTCCCAGCGGAACGAAAGCATGGCGGCTCAAATACAGCTTTCAGGGAAAGGAAAAGCTGATTTCTCTGGGACTGTACCCGACCGTATCCCTTAAGGAAGCGCGGGAACGCGCCGCGACAGCCCGAAAGGACATTGCCAACGGCATTGACCCTTCCGAAAAGCGGAAACTTGAAAAAGCGGCCTGTCAAAACAGCTTTGAGGCCGTTGCCCTTGAATGGTACGAGCAGAACAAAGACAAATGGAGTGCAAACTATGCCACAAGCATTATACATCGAATGGAGCGCAACCTTTTCCCACAGATTGGCTCAAAGCCCGTCCATCTTGTATCCGCCCCCGAACTTCTGGCCCTTTTACGAAAAATTGAGGCAAGGGGAGCCAAAGACATACCCCATATCGTGCGCTCCATCTGCTCAAGTGTGTTCCGCTACGCCATTGCCACAGGACGGGCGGAACGCGATCCGGCGGCTGACCTCAAGGGGGCACTGGCCCCGCGCGTCAGAAGGAACCTTCCCTCGCAGACAACGCCCGAAGCCGTGGGGCATCTGATGATTGCCATCGACAACTATCCCGGCACCTTTGTTGTCAGGAGCGCCCTCCAGCTTATGGCTCTGACCTTTTGCCGGACAGGAGAACTGAGAAACGCCGAGTGGCGGGAAATCGACTTTGAGGACGGACTGTGGCGAATCCCCGCCGAACGGATGAAGATGTCGCGCGATCATCTTATCCCTCTCAGCAGGCAGTCCGTCGCCATCTTGAGGAAATTGCAGGCGTATTCAGGCAAGGATGTTTATGTCTTCCCCAACTACAAGACGGAAAAAAGGAGCATGAGCAAAAGCGCTCTGCTTGGAGCAATCCGCAGGCTTGGCTTTGAAAATGATGAGATGTGTCCGCATGGATTCAGGTCTATGGCTTCCACTATGCTCAACGAACTTGGATATAATGGAGACTGGATAGAGAGACAGCTTGCCCATGTTCCGCGCAATATCATTCGTGGAATATACAACAGGGCGGAATACCTGCCCGAACGCCGAAAGATGATGCAAGAGTGGGCCGACTTTTTAGACGAATTACGAAGAAAAACCAGAGAACAACAGTCGCTTGACTGTCCATAAGGAGTAACCATGTTCCCGGAAAACAGCAATGAACATTTTCTGCGTCTGCCGCAGGTTTTAACAATTATCCCCATCAGCAAAAGCGCGTGGTGGCAGGGTTGCAAAGACGGACGTTACCCCAAGCCCATAAAACTGGGGCCGCGCACAACCGTCTGGCGGTCAGCGGACATTTTTGCCCTTGTCAGGCGTCTTTCCGGCCAAAACGGAGCAGAGCATACAACCGAAGCACATAACTAAAATACCCCGTCCAATCCTTTTCCGCAAGGCGGCGCGACCAGGGCTTGACCCCTGTCCGCGCCGCTTTCCTTTTGCCCCACGCCATGCCCGAATTTTCAGATTGCCCTTTCCGTGCGTTACTGCGCGGCGGGGGTGTGTCTTTTCACTCCTCACGGCATGAAATTAATCTGGGTGGAGACGCATACCCAAAGCGGGGACACAGTGCCTACATGGCAATCCGTATGAAAAAATGCCCTGCCGGAAAGCGCCGGGAGTTTTTCTTTACAGGATGGTAGCTGTCTGACAACAGCTACTCTCCTGCCAAAGGCTGCGCCTCTGGACTCCGACAAGTGTTCGGCGCTTCGCTTCTCACACTTCAAAAAGGCAACGGGACAGACAATGCCAAGGAAACATCAGGTAAGAGAGACAAGCGGAAACTTCGAGTTTTTTTACGAGTGATGGGCATCTCGCCAGGCATCCGCATTTCGGGAAGCAGTAACGAAATCCCAGACACGCCCGGCCCGCAAACGGAAAACATCGACATTGACGCCATTATTCCCCATAAAGAAGAACTTCAAAATTTCCTTTTGGAAATTGAGATAAGAAAAACTGTATATGTAATATTATAACTCATCGAAATTTTTTATTTTTTGCAATTTAAAAAAGTGACTGTCATTAATATAACGTATCAATGGTGTTGATTCTGGTATCATTTTGTGTAAAGTGGAATTCACCGACATCGGTAATTTTTTTAAAAAATCAAAATCAATTTCTATATCATGTCGTTTGGTATTTTCTGATAATACATTAACTCGTGTTATCTGAAGCAAAGAGGGAGAAAATTCTTGCGGCAATGATTTTCTTGATCGATATACACCAATAGCGTATAAAGTTTTAGGTATATCTTTTTGGATAATTTGTATTTTGTCCGTGCCTTCATAATATGAGTCAAAAGTCGCGGTGCCACTTTTTTCCCATATTTTTTGATAATTTGAATCTAATGTTATCATAATTATCATGTATGCATCCCTCTAAAATGGTCTATCTCTTTGATTTAGTAAATTATTTTTATATTAACATTTTAAATATTCCTTCAAAGTCATCATATGAGTTAAAGTAAAATGAATCCATAAATGGAAAATTTATTTTATAGTCCCCATCATTAGCCTTTCGCCATATTCCTCGCTGGATTTTATTGAATATGATATTATCAGGGTAAAACCACCCTCCCTGCTCATTATTCAATAAAACTATACCAAAATGTATACTGTTTTCCTCTAAAGCATAAATTAGCGTGTCAAGAATATTACCATTTGCTCCATAAAATTTTTTATCTGTTCTACTTACTTTAATTATTAATATAATACCATCTTTAATAAATAAACTTCCATTATATCCTTTTAATTTTTTCGGAATTGCGTGTGTTATATTTATAAATTCCATAACTTCA
>NZ_DBMAFI010000081.1:0-13518 GCF_057864385.1 Bilophila sp.
AAGCATCAACCGTTTTCTATGACACAGCCTTATTTTTTATTATATATCCACAGTATGCTGAAAATACAGTTTTTTTCCAATTCTTTTGCTTATGGACTTCATGATTGGGGCATTTTATCGGTTATTCCTTTGGGCTTTTAAGAAAAAAACATCAGCCGTTTCTTATGACACAGCCTTTCAAATAAAGAACCGATAAAATAACCCAGCGATAAATTGTTTCAATGAGGATCTGTCATAGCATATAGTTGTTTCATCTCCACAGGATGATGAAAATACAGCCCTTTTATCCGGTTTTTCCATTGACGGAATCTTGGCTAAGGCATTTTTCCGGTCATTCCTTTGGAGCTTCAAAGAAAAAAACAGCAACTATTTTCTATGACACAGCAATAAAAATATATAGCCCTTTTATAGGGTACGGCTGCTTTACATCCACAATTTTGTTAAAATACAGCCTTTTTAGTTATCTTGCATTGGTGTCCTTCATGGCTAACGCATTTTATTTTGGTTATCCCTTTGGAGCTTCAAGAAAGAAAGCATCAACCATTTCCATGACACAGCCAAACATATGACTGCGCCATATTCACCATATCGTATGAATATGGCGGCCGTGTTTTTACTAGGCTGTGTCGTTAATTGTGTATAATATATTGAAACTATTTAATTATTTTTAAATAGCAAAAAGATTGTTTTCAATAATTTCAAATGATTACATGGAAAATAACGACACAACCTAGAGCCTTCCGGAAAAACAGAACGCCCCGTAAAGGGCGCCCGGAATATTGATGAAAAGGGATTCGATAAACACGAAACTCTTTGAAGTGGGAGGGATGGGGTTTGGGGAGGGGAGGGAGAAACTTTCTTGAGAAAGTTTCTCCCTCCCCTCCCCAATTCCATATCCCTTACTCCCCAATTTCACGCCCCCATACGCCGAGGCGCTCCATAATGAACTCGGAGATTTGCTGGTGCTCGGCCTTGCCCGTGCCTTCGATGCGCATGGGCGCGCCGAATTCAAAATGGATGGTCTTTTTGACGTCCACCGGGCCGAAATCCTTGATGAGGCTCCCGTTTCCCCACGCATCGGTCTTGAGCGCCACCGGAATGGCCGGAACCCCGGCACGCTTGGCCAGCTTGACGCCGATGGTGTTGAAGTGCGCGGGTTCAAAAACGGAACTGCGCGTGCTCTGCGGAAAAACAATGATCGAGCGGCCTTGCTTGAGCCTTGCCTCGCCGCCTTCGAGCACCGCGACGAGATCCTCACGGGGATTGCTGCGGCCGACGACGATGGGCTCGCGCGACCTGAGCACAGGGCCAAAAAAAGGATACTTCAGCAGGCTTTCCTTCACTACAAAGGTCACATCCTTCCACGGCTGGATCATGGAAGGCAGCACAAATGTCTCCAACGTGCTCATATGGTTGCCGATGAAGACGCAAGGGCCTTCCAGGGAACGGAAATGCTCCAGCCCGGCGGCTTCAATGCGGCAGCCCACGGCTTCGAGCGTGTGCACGATGCTCTCGCTGCTTTGAGTCCATGCCTCGCCGTCGTATTGGTTGCACATGGCGTTATAGCCAGCCTTGAGCACAATCCAGAGCATGGGCGCGTAGAACCCCAGGTTCGGGTTGATGCGGCTCAGGAGGGAAGGGGTACGCGGGGACGTCAGATAGCTGTCGGCGTCGAAGAGATGCGAAGGTGTCGTCATGGGGAAGCCTAACGGTTTTCGGTTTTAGTGCGTTTCAGGCGCTTGTTCCAGCTTGCCAGGCGGGGTTCCTCCCCATATTCCTTGGCCTGGTAGAACACGCGGTTCCTGACTGAGGGAGGGAGGTAGTCCTGCTCCACCCACGCCTGCGGAAAATTATGCGGGTATTTGTAATCCTTGCCGTACCCCCATTCGCGCTGGAGCTGCGTCGAGGCGTTGCGCAGATGCAGGGGCACGGACTGCGGGCCGTTGACCTTTACTTCCCGCGCGGCGTTGGCATAGGCCGCATAGGTGGAATTGCTCTTGCGCGCGAGGGCAAGGTAGACCACGGTTTCCGCCAGCGGGATATAGCCTTCGGGCATCCCCACAAACTCCACGGCCTGCTGGCAGGCGACGGCCAGCGGCAGGGCCTGCGGATCGGCCAGCCCCACATCTTCGGAGGCGGACAGGATGAGCCTCCGGCAGATGAAACGCGGATCTTCGCCGCCTTCGAGCAGGCAGGCCAGATAGTACAGCGCCGCGTCGGGATCGCTCCCCCGGATCGATTTGATAAGCGCGGAGGCGTATTCGTAATGGCTGTCCCCATCCTTGTCGTGTCGGGCCATGATTTCGGGCAGGGTGGCCTTGACGTGGGGCAGGTTGCGCTTTTCTTCCGGCAGGGACGAGGCGTACTCCACCAGATTGAGCATGGTCCGGGCGTCGCCGTGGGCCGCCGTCGAGAGGAAATCAAGGATCTCGTCGCTCAGGGTGACGGAAAGGGCCGCCGTGCCGCGCTTGCCGAGTTCGATCAGTTCGGGCCGCCCAAGCTGGCGCAGCCGCAGGACGTGCAGCCGTGAAAGCAACTGGCGGGTCACGCTGAAAGAGGGGTTTTCCGTGGTCGTGGCGATCATGGTGAGATCGCCGGACTCCAGCAGGGGGAGGAAAAAATCCTGCTGCGCCTTTGAGAAGCGGTGCAGCTCGTCGAGCACAAGGATATCGACGCCGGTAAGCTGGCGCCGAAGCTGCTGCAGGCCCGCTTCGGGAGCGCTCAGGCGCAGGACATTGCCGCCCCGGGCGCGTGCGAGCAGGAGGGCCAGCGTGGACTTGCCGCAGCCCGGAGGGCCGAACAGGAGCAGGCTCGGAAGGCGCGGGCCTTCCATGAGCGTGGTCAGGCGCTCGGCGAGGTGGCTCTGTCCGACGAAGAGAGCCAGTTCGGAGGGGCGCAGGCGTTCAGGCAAAGGCTGGGACAGGGGCATGGAGGCTCCAAGCTTGCCCGCCGGGGCGGGTGCCGTTAGGCGTCGGCGCTTTCGAGGACGACTTCGTCCCTGCCGTCGCGTTCTTCCATAAGGACATTGACCTTTTCAGTGCGGGCCGTGTTGATCTTGCGGCCCACGTAGTCGCCGTGGATGGGCAGTTCGCGGTGCCCGCGATCCACGAGGACAAGGAGTTCCACCGTCTTGGGGCGGCCATAGTCGAGGATGGCTTCCAGCGCGGCGCGGATCGTGCGCCCGGTGAACAGCACGTCGTCGACGAGGATGACGTTTTTATTGTCGAGAGGTGTGGTGATGTTGGACTCGCCGATGGTGGGGCGGGCGTGCATCGTCGTCCAGTCGTCCCGGTACAGGTTGATGTCCAGCGTGCCGAAGGGCAGCTTCCGCCCAAGCTTGTCTTCCAGCGCCTTGCCGAGGCGGACGGCGAGGTCGACCCCGCGCCGCTGGATGCCCAGCAGGACGGTTTGTTCACAGTCTCCGTGACGTTCCATGATTTGGCAGGCGAGACGGTCGAGGACGCGGGCGATCTCGTCGGCATGAAGAAGGACGGTGGTTTTCATGGGCAACTCCTCTTGAGGGCCGGGTACGTGTGCCGCGAGAGGACGGGCTCCCGCGCGCCTTGCGAGACTCAGGATATACTATTCCCCGTAGCGTGAAAAGATCGGATTTGTCCATGAAATACACGGGGACGGGCCCGTGGGGAGGCTCAGGGGGAGCAAATGAGGCTTGACAAGGGCCGCCCGGCAACTATGTTATCCCCACTCAGGCCGTCGCAGCGAGGGCCTGTAACACGCCCGCGTGTCCGGGAGAACGGCCTTCCCGCCCAAAGGCGTCGAGCCGGAACCGCCAATCTTAACCAATCCCGAAAGCAGCCGCAGAAAGCCTTTATCGAAAGACTGAAAGCGACGGATGAGGCTGCGTTGGAGGACCTGATGATCTCTCTTACCGAAGAGGCTCGCAAAGAGCTTGAAGCGTATTTTGAAGGCAAGGAAAAGACCCCCATCCGGGTGTACCTTGCCCCCGGCGGATGCAGCGGCCCCCGCTTGGCCCTCGCCCTTGACGAACCCGGCGAGGACGATGAAACGTCCGAGGACAACGGCCTGACGTTCTGCATCAACAAGGAACTGGCCGAAAAGGTCGGCGCGGTGACCATCAACCTGACCTATATGGGGTTTGTGGTTGAATCCGAAATCCCCCTGCCGAGCAGCGGCAACGGCGGCGGCTGCTCGTCCTGCTGCGGCGGCTGCGGCAGTTCCGGCGGCTGCCATTAAGCATGAGGCTGCGGGAAGCTCCTTCCCGCGCCGGTTCTGCGCCATACGGCGGGGTTTCCGTTGCGCAAAAAGCGATTCCATGAGAAAAGCCCTAGCCAACGGCCCCTTGCCGTTCGTTTTTGTCCATTACCTTTGAAGAATACGGATACGGCGTTTTCCTGTGCGTGTCCGTTTCCCCTCTTCACCCTTTATTCCGGAGGAAACAACCATGTTTACCATTAGCGAAACAGCTTCCCATGAGCTGGAAGCGTATTTTGCCGACAAGGAAAAAACGCCTATCCGCGTGTATCTCGCCGCCGGCGGCTGACGCGGCCCGCGCCTCGCTCTGGCTCTGGATGAGCCTACTCCCGAAGACAAGGTTTTTGAGCAGGACGGATTTACCTTTTGCATCGCCGGCGATCTTCTTGAAACCGTGGGCGGCGTGACCATCGACCTGACGTACATGGGCTTTTCCGTCGAACCCGAAATCCCCCTTGCCAACACGGGAGGGAGCAGTTGCGGCGGCAGTTGTTCCTCCGGCAGCTGCGGCACCCACTAGCTCCCACAGCATTTGACGACAAAAAGGCGGTGTTCTTTTCGGAGCACCGCCTTTTTTCATGCGGAAAGCCCGTTTGGGCTGCGTGGGCATGCCTGCGGCTACGGGCGTTTTTCGTGGCGCCCCCGGCTGCAGCAGGGGCACCCGCCGGTATGCAGCACGCCTTTTTCCTCCGCCTTGGCCAGCAGCCAGACGACGGCGACGAGAAAGGCGAGCGCCAGCAGGACGGACATGCTAGATTCCCATATTGTTGTAGCCGCAGTCCACGAACATGACTTCGCCGGTCACGGCGGAGCCGAGATCGGAGGCGAGGAAGACGGCGGCCTTGCCCACGTCTTCGGTGGTCACGTTGCGGCGGAGGGGGGCGTGTTCTTCAATATGGTTGAAGATCAGCTTGAAGTCGGAGATGCCGGAGGAAGCCAGCGTCTTGATCGGGCCTGCGCTGATGGCGTTGATGCGCACGCCCTTCGCGCCGAGATCGACGGAAAGGTAGCGGACGGAAGCTTCAAGGGCCGCCTTGGCGACGCCCATCACGTTGTAGTTGGTGATGATCTTCTGGGCCCCGTAGTAGGTCATGGTGAGCACGGACGCGCCGGGGTTCAGCATGGGCTCGAAGGCATGGCAGAGCGCGGTCAGGGAATAGGCCGAGATGTTCAGGGCCGTGGCGAAGCCGCTGCGGGAGGTTTCGATGAAACGCTTGGTCAGATCTTCACGGTTGGCGAAGGCGACGGAGTGGACGAGCACGTCCACGCTGCCCCATTTTTCCTTCACGAGAGCGGCGGCTGCGGCGATGTCCTCGTCGCTGGTCACGTCGCAGGGGAAGATGAACTCGCCGCCGAGCTCCTCGGAGATGGGTTCCACGCGCTTATGGATGGCTTCACCGGCATAGCTGAACGCCAGCCGGGCGCCTTGTTCCTTAAAGCAGGAAGCGATTCCGTACGCGATGCTTCTGTTGTTGGCTACCCCGAAGATGAGGCACTTTTTGTCTTTCAACAGCATGGTTTCCTCGTGGTTGGTACTGATGTGGAAAAGGGGCCTCCGGCGGCCGGAGGGAAAGCTCCCCCGGCGACAGGCAAACCAAAACGATCCGGGACTCCCTTCATCGGCGGAAAGGCAGTTTCCGAACCGCGAAGAGGCCGGCAACGGGTGGCCCGGCAACCCTGCGGACGGGTTTGATGGCGTCGGCCATACGCGCCCGGCGGCATTTCCGCCGCCCGCTTCCCGCCTGCCGAGTGCTGGGCGGGCATACGGGAAAGCCCGGAGGAGGCCCTTTGAGATAAGCCCTCCTCCGGTTTTCCCTCATTTTATATTAGAGGGCAAGCTCGGAGCCGGTCAGGATGCGGTAGGCTTCGAGATATTTGTTCCGGGTGGCTTCGACCACTTCCTTGGGCAGGGCGGGCGGCGGCGGGGTCTTGTCCCACGGCTGCGCGGACAGCCAGTCGCGGAGGTACTGCTTGTCGAAGCTCGGCTGGCTCTGGCCCGCCTTGTAGCCCTCGGCGGGCCAGAAGCGGGAGGAGTCGGGCGTCAGCACTTCGTCGATGAGGGTCAGCTCGCCGTCAACCATGCCGAATTCAAATTTGGTGTCGGCAATGATGATGCCGCGGCTTTCAGCCCATGCGCGGCCTTCCTTGAAGAGGGCGAGGGCGATGCTCTCGATCTGGGCCGCAATGTCCTTGCCGAGGATTTCCGCGGCGCGGGCCGTGGAGATGTTCTCGTCGTGCTCGCCGAGTTCCGCCTTGGTGGACGGGGTGAACAGAGGCTGTTCGAGGCGGGCGGATTCCAGCAGGCCCTCAGGCAGCTTGTAGCCGCAGACGGAGCCGGTGGCCTTGTAGTCTTTCCAGCCGGAACCGGTGATGTAGCCGCGGACGATGCATTCCACCGGCAGGGGCTTTGCCTTCTTCACAAGGACGGAACGGCCTTCCAGCTCTTCGCGGTAGGGGGCCAGCGCGGCGGGGAACTTGTCCACATCGCTCTCGATGAGGTGGTTCTTGACGAGGTGGGCGAACTTCTTCATCCAGAACAGGGTGATCTGGTTGAGGATGACGCCTTTGTACGGAACCGGCTCGCTCATGATGACGTCAAAGGCGGACATGCGGTCCGTGGTGACGATGAGCAGGGTGGAGTCGTCGATATCATAAATATCGCGGACTTTGCCCCGGTTGAGCAAGGGGAATTCCTTGATGTCGGTTTTGGTCGTGACTTTCATGTGACGTCCTTTGGGCATTGGCGTGGTTTGAGCGTTGACGAGATTATTGCTTCCGGCATTCCATCGAGCGGGCATGGGCTTCAAGCTGCTCCATGCGGGCGAGCCGGGCCACGGCGTCCGCATTGGCGGCGGCGAAGGCGGGACTGGCGGCGATGATGCTGGTGCGTTTGCAGAAGGTCTGTACGGAAAGGGCCGAAGAGAAGCGGGCCGTGCCGAGCGTGGGCAGCACGTGGTTGGGCCCGGCGAAGTAGTCGCCGAGGGGTTCCGGCGCGTAGGGGCCGAGGAAGACCGCACCCGCATGGCGGATGCGGGGCAGCACGGCCCACGGCTCGCGCATCAGCACTTCAAGGTGCTCCGGGGCCACGCGGTTGGCGAGGGCGACGGCGGCTTCCATGTCCGGCACGAGGACGACGGCGCTCCAGTCGGCCAGCGATTTGCGCACGATGTCGGCGCGGGGCAGGGTGGCGGACTGGCGTTCCAGTTCCGCGATGACGGCATGGGCCAGCGCCTCGTTGTCCGTGATGCAGATGGCGGAAGCCAGCGCGTCGTGTTCGGCCTGCGAGAGCATGTCGGCAGCGAGCCATTCGGGGTTGGCGGAATCGTCGGCGAGAACGAGGACTTCGCTCGGCCCGGCGATCATGTCGATCCCCACCCGGCCCTGCACGAGCCGTTTCGCGGTGGTCACCCAGATGTTGCCCGGCCCGGCGATGACGTCCACCGGCGCGACGGTTTCGGTGCCGTAGGCGAGCGCGGCGATGGCCCACGCCCCTCCCATGCGGTAGATTTCATGCACGCCGAGCAGGTGCGCGGCGGCAAGGATATGCGGGTTGAGGGTGCCGTCGGCACGGGGCGGCGTGGCCACGGCGATTTCGCGGACGCCTGCGGCCTGCGCCGGGATGGCGGTCATGAGCAGGCTGGAGATGAGCGGCGTGTTGCCGCCGCGCCCTCCGGGGACATAGAGCCCGGCCCTGTCCACGGCCTCGATCTTCTGGCCGAGGATCGTGCCGTCGTCACGGGTGAGGAACCATGAACGATCTTTCTGGGCTTCATGGAAGGCGCGGATATTGTCCGCCGCCCGTCTGATGCAGTCGAGGCTTTCGGCGGGGATGCCGCGGGCGGCCTGTTCCAGATCCTCGGCGGGCACGCGCAGGGGAGGCCGCATATCCGGGCAGTCGAACCGCCGGACATATTCGAGGACGGCGCCGTCGCCGCCCTTGCGGACTGCGTCCAGCATGGCGCGCACATCCGTTTCCACGGTCTGATCGGGGTTGTCGCGGTTTTCCAGAAGCTGAAGCAGTTCCGGCCACATGGCTTCTGACGACAGCGACAGCAAACGACACGTCATGATGACTCCTTGGGCCTCCGGCGGGCCGGGGGCGTCTCCGGGGCTCCCCGGATGGTGAAGGGGCTTGGTAAGAGCAGATGACTTTAGAGCAGGAACGCCGGAAAGTCGAGCCTCCCGCCGGCGTTTCCCTAAGTGGATTTTTAGGGGCGGCGCGGGCAATGGGCCGGATTGTTTTCGTTTTGGGTTCCGTCATGGAAGGCGGGGCTTCATCCGCACGGCATGGCGGAAGATGCCGCCTTTTTCCCCAGCTTTTCTTTGGCGAGTCCCATGAGTGAGCCGTTTTTATTGGCTATCTGCTTGGGACTCCAAGAAATAAGGCATCAGCCGCCTACCGCGGCACAAACGCCGTTTCCGTGTTGTGAATGCGCGTCACGCTCTTTACGCAGGGGCGGAAACAGGGTATCGCCTTGCTCATGAAAAGAGCGTTTTATCTTTTTGGAACCATTATCGGTGTGCTCGTGGCCCTTGGCCTCGCAGCCGTGGTTGGCGTCTATTTTTGGGCTACCCGGGATTTGCCGGGGTTTACCCGTATCGCCGATTACCGTCCCGCACTCACCACCACCGTTCTGGCGCGTGACGGGAGCGTCATCGGTTCTTTTTACCGGGAAAACCGTTTCCTCATTTCGCTCGATCAGATGCCCGACATGCTCCCCAAGGCTTTTTTGGCCGCTGAGGACGCTGAATTCTATGAACACGAGGGCGTGAACCCGGTCGCCATTTTCCGCGCCTTCCTCATCAACCTCCAGTCCGGCACGAAGCGGCAGGGCGGCAGCACCATCACGCAGCAGGTGATCAAGCGCCTGCTCCTGACGCCCGAACGCAGCTACGAGCGCAAGATCAAGGAAGCCATCCTCGCGTACCGTCTGGAGCATTACCTTTCCAAAGATGAAATCCTGACAATCTATCTGAACCAGACCTTCCTTGGGGCCAACGCGTACGGCGTTGAGGCCGCCGCGCGGACGTATTTCGGGAAAAACGCCAAGGATCTCACGCTGGCCGAGTGCGCCATCATTGCGGGCCTGCCCAAGGCCCCCTCCCAGTACAACCCTTATCGTGACCCGGACGCCGCCATCGGCCGCCAACATTACGTGCTGCGCCGCCTGCGTGAGCTGAACTGGATCACGGAAGCCGAGTACGACGCCGCGCTCAAGCAGCCGCTGGTGTTTAAGCAGATGGCGGACGGCATGGGCCGCCAGGGTGCGTGGTATCTGGAAGAGGTGCGGCGCCAGCTTATTGAGCTGTTCAGCGAGGAAAACGCCAAAAGGCTCGGCATCGAGCTGCCCGTGTACGGTGAGGATGCCGTCTATCAGATGGGCTTTACCGTGCGGACGGCTATGGATCCTCCGGCGCAGATGGCGGCGGATGAGGCGCTGCGTTCCGGGCTGGAAGGCTTTACCCGCCGCCAAGGTTGGCATGGGCCGGTGGAAAAGATCCCGGCGGCGGACTTGAAAG
Source organism: Bilophila sp. (assembly GCF_057864385.1). Taxonomy (NCBI): domain Bacteria; kingdom Pseudomonadati; phylum Thermodesulfobacteriota; class Desulfovibrionia; order Desulfovibrionales; family Desulfovibrionaceae; genus Bilophila; species Bilophila sp. The sequence continues at coordinate 9,754 of NZ_DBMAFI010000081.1, forward strand.
GGCGCATCGAGAAATCGCATTTCTCCCCGTATATGCTGGCGAACGGCGAACGGGTTAAGGGCATCGTCACCCGGATTACGGACAAGGGTGTGGACGTCCGTCTCGGCAAGTACAGCGGGTTCATTGATAACGCACAGTTGAGCTGGGCGAAGAAGACGCTCCGCAGCAAGCAGAAGTTCCTTGAATCCGGCGATGTCGTTTGGGTGGCCGCCGTCAGCGACCCCAAAAATCCGTACAACCCGGACGAGGCCGAACCGGGCAAGCCTATCCGCCTGTCGCTCCAATGCGTCCCGGAATTGCAGGGCGCGCTCGTATCCATTGAGCCGGAGACGGGCGACGTGGTGGCGATGGTCGGCGGTTACAGTTTTCAGGAAAGCCAGTTCAACCGCGCGACGCAGGCGTTCCGGCAGCCGGGGTCGTCCTTCAAGCCCATCGTCTACTCCGCCGCGCTGGACAACGGCTTTACGGCGGCTTCCGTCATCCTCGACGCGCCCGTGGTGCAGTTCCTTGAGAGCGGCGACGTGTGGCGTCCGAGCAACTACGAGAAAAACTTCAAGGGGCCGCTCCTGCTGCGCACGGCGCTGGCCCTGTCCCGCAACCTGTGCACTATCCGCGTGGTGCAGCAGATGGGGGTTCAGAAAGTCATTGAGCGGGCCAAGGATCTGGAGCTGGAGCCGCATTTCCCCGAAGTGCTGTCGGTCAGCCTCGGTGCGGTCGCGGTTACGCCGCTGAACATGACGCAGGCCTACACCGCCTTCGCCAACGGCGGCATGGTCAGCAAGGCGCGGTTCATTCTTTCGGTCAAGAATTTCTGGAATGAGACCATCTATGAGTCGCAGCCCGATCTGCGCGATGCCATTTCCCCGCAGAATGCCTATGTGATGTCCTATCTGCTCAAGGAAGTGGTGAACGCGGGCACGGCGACGAAAGCCAAAGTGCTCGGACGGCCCGTTGCGGGCAAGACCGGAACCAGCAACGACTGGAAAGACGCGTGGTTCATCGGCTTTACCCCGCATCTCGTGACGGGCATGTACGTCGGGTACGACCAGCCCCGGACGATGGGCCGCAGCGGTACAGGCAGCGGTCTGGCTCTGCCGATTTTCGTCGAGTATGCGAAGTCGGCGTTTCAGGCGTATCCGCCGGATGATTTCGACGTGCCGGACGGGATTTCCTTTGTGAACGTGGATCAGGCCAGCGGGCATCTCGTGGGGAGCGGCGGGCTGCGGCTTCCCTTCTACACGGGCACGGAGCCCGGCTCCAGCACGTCCGAGGAAGCCATTTCCGGTGTGAACACCCGCGGCGAGGATTTGCTGAAGCAGATGTTTTAGTTGGCGGGAGAAGATTGGGGGAAGGGAGGGGAAGCCTTTCTGGAGAAAGGTTTCCCCTCCCTTCCCCCAAACCCCCATCCCTCCCCTTCCCAAGACTTTCACGCTTATTGAATCCCTGTTCACGGCATTCCCTGTTGATTGAGGGAAGCCGTTGAGCGGGGTATTTTTTTAGGGGGAGGGAGAGCGGAGGAGGGTTTTCGGTTTGCAGGAGCAAGAGGGGGTAGGGGCAGGCTATGGAAAAGATTTTTTATTTGGGCATGATGATCGCGGCGGGGCTGCTGTTCGGGCTCCAGTCGCCGATCAACGCGCAGTTGAGCCGCTCCGTTGGCGTGTTGGAAGGGAGTTTCCTTTCATTCCTTGGCGGTACGCTGGTGCTTGGGATCGCTGTGCTGTTTTTCGGCAAAGGGCATGTCGGCGGCGTATTCGGCGTTCCGGCGTGGCAACTGGTCGGCGGTTTGTTCGGGGCGACTGTGGTATTCAATACGATTCTTTGCGTGCCCCATATCGGCGTCCTGCCTACCCTGATGGCCATGATCCTCGGCAACCTGATCATGGGCTGCATCATTGACCATTTCGGCTGGTTCGGCATTCCCGTCAACCTGTTCACATGGCGGCGTTTTTGGGGCGTCCTGCTGGTCTTGCTCGGCCTTTTCATCGCTTTCCGACGCTGATGGCCAGCCCAAAAGCTATGCTGCCTTGGGGAGTGGTTCTGTCATAGGAAGTGGAAGGGGGTACCTCCACTCGTACGGTGAAAACATTACCGCCGCGAACTGTGGGAATCGCAGTAAATAGGTACCTCCACCCGCACGGGAAAACATGGCCTTTTTCTCCAACTTTTCGTTGGCGGAATCCATAGCCGGGGTATTGGGGTCTATCCACTTGGAATTCCAAAGGGAGCTGTCATAGTATGTGGTTGTTTCATCTTCACAGCATGGTGAAAATACAGTCTTTCTATCCAGTTTTCCCATTGACGGAATCCTTGGTTAAGGCATTTTGTTGGTTATTCCTTTGGAACTTCAAGGGAAAAGAGCATCAACCTTTTTTATGACACCGCCTTTCAAAAAATAAAGCATTAAACATTTCCTATGGCATAGCCTTGGGGGGCATAGGAAATGGTTGATGCCTTTATTCGTGAACGAAAACTCCCCGCTAAGCGGGGAGATCCAAAAAGGCGAAGCCTATACCTATCCACAAAAAGCTCTCCTTTGCTTTAGAAAGAAGTTGTCCTGACTTCTCACAAACAAGTAAAGGAGAGTAACAATGGAAGAGCAGAGTCTAGAGTATACTCGTTGGAACTGCAAATGCCATATTGTTCTTGCCCCCAAGTTCAGACGTAAGATAGTTTATGGCAAATACCGAAAAGAGATAGGTTCGATTTTACGAAAATTGTGTGAATATAAATGGATTGGGATATTGGAAGTGAATGCGTGTGTTGATCATATATATGTGTATCAAAATTCATCCCAAATATAGTGTTTCCCAAATAATGGACTATTTGAAAGGAAAAAGCAGTTTGATGAAATTCGAGCAGTTCTCTAATCTTAAGTATAAGTTTGGGAATCGTCATTTCTGGTGCAAAGGCTATTTTGTCAGTACGGCAGGTGTGAATGAGGCTACAATAATCAAGTATATCCGTGAACAGGAAACGCGCGATAAAATAGCCGATCAACATAGCCTGATAGAGCATGAAAACTCATTTATGGGTAGCTAGGAACAATGGCAGAAGTCAGGACATGCCTGCTTAAGCGGGCAGACAAGTACCGGGCCCTTATAGGGCCAAATCAAACCGCCCCTTGAAGGGGTAGTCATGATTTTTCCCAAAATTCCAAGGGAATAATCAATAAATGTCCCAATAATAAATGCCCCAATCCTAGATTGTTTTGTTGGTTATTCGTAATATATTTAAATTATTAACTATTTTAAAGTTGTAAAAGATTGTTTTTAATAGTTTTGAATAATTACATATCAAAAGACGACCGACCTAGAGTCCATCAGTGGAAAAATGAGAAAAAGTCTCTACTTTTACCATACTATGGAGATGAAACAACCATATCCCATGACAGAGCCTTAGGTTGTGTCGTCATTTATATGTAACTATTTGAAGCCATTGAAAACAACTTTTTTCGTGGCTTGAAAAAAATAGTTAATTGGTTTCAATGGATTATATTAATTGATGACACGACCTAGGATTTGCCGCCCCAGTTGCCTACGGTATAGAAGAGATGCGTTTTCAGGCCCATAGCATCCCTGATATGGCACGCTTTTGATATGGCGCGCCTCAAAGAGAAGCAACTGGCGGGAGCCCCTTTTTCCGTTGGAAGGCAGGGCCACGCCATTTTTAGCAGTTGGTTTATTGCCTGCATCAACCTTTCCCCAAACAAAACAGGCCGCCCGGATTGTCCCGGACGGCCTGTTTTATTTACCATGTGCCCCGTAA
>NZ_DBMAFI010000082.1:0-13357 GCF_057864385.1 Bilophila sp.
CCAATAAAGTGTCTCGCGCTATGGAGTCCTTTAGTGGGAAAACAAGAGAAAAAGGTTGTATTTTCACCATACTGTGAAAATACAACCTTTTTCTATGACAGGGCTTTTTCATGGCCAAATATAGCGGTTCCACCTCTTTTAGGTCTTACTGTTATTTTTGCATATAATTATTTGAAGTTATTAAAAACAATCTTTTTATAACTTGAAAAGTAGTTTAATGGTTTCAATAGATTATATCTAAATGACGACACGGCCTAATAAGGTTCTGTTATAGTGTATGCTTGTTTCATCTCCACAGCGCGGTGGGCATACGGCCTTTTTCCCCGGTTTTCCCCTTGGCGGAATCCATAGCTAAACATTTTGCTGATTATTCCTTTGGAATTTCAAGGAAAAAAGCATGGCTCTGTCATAGTGCGTGGTTGTTTCATCTCACAGAACGGTGAAAATGCAGCCTTTTTATCCATTTTTCCCCTTGGCGGACGTTATGGCTGAGACATTTTATTGATTTCCGCACTTCAAGGAAAAAGGTATCAATCATTTTCTATGACACAGCCTTTAATAAGGAACCGTCTTGCGAGAAGGATTCGATAAACACGAAAGTCTTTGAAGAGGGAGAGGGGAGGTTTGGAGGGGGGAGGGAGAAACTTTCTCCAGAAAGTTTCTCCCTCCCCCCTCCAATCTTCACAATACCTTCCCTCAACTCTTCTCGCGCTTGTCGATAACGCGCTGGGCCTTGCCTTCGGTGCGGGGCAGGGAATTGTGCTGCACGAGTTCGACCTTGGGCGTGATGAGGATTTCGTCCTTGAGGGCGCGGGCGATGGTCTCCTGAAGGCCGCGCAGCACGCGCATGTCTTCCACAAAGCTCTCCTCGCGGATTTCGACCTGTACCTTCATGGTGTCCTTGAGGCCGTCGCGCTCAAGGACGATGACATAGTTCTGGCCCACTTCGGGGTAGGCCATGAGCACGCGCTCGACCTGCATGGGATAGATGTTCACGCCCTTGACGATGATCATGTCGTCGGAACGGCCAAGGATGCGGTCGATGCGGCGGTGCTTGCGGCCGCAGGGACAGTCGCCGGGGATGATCCGGGTAAGATCGCGTGTCCGGTAGCGCAGGATGGGCATCCCGTGGCGGCACAGAGTCGTGAGCACCAGCTCGCCCACTTCGCCGTCCGGAACCAGCTTCCCGGTGTTCGGATCAATGATTTCCAGCAGGTAGGCATCTTCCCAGAGGTGCAGGCCGTTTTGGTACTGGCACTCGAAGGCCACGCCGGGGCCGTTCATTTCGGACAGGCCGTAGGAGTTGTATACCTTCATGTCGAACAGGGCTTCGATGCGGCGGCGCGTTTCTTCGGTGTAGGGCTCCGCGCCCACGCAGGCGATGCGCAGGGAAAGGGCCTTGGGGTCTTCGCCCTCCTCAATCAGGGTCGTGCCGAGATGCAGGGCGTAGGAGGGCAGGATGTGGGCCACGGTCGTCCCGAAATCCTTCACCAGTTTGAGCTGGCGCTTGGAGTTGCCCGCGCCCGCCGGAATGGTCATGCAGCCGAGGCGCTCGGCGCCGAAATGGATGCCGAGGCCGCCCGTAAACAGGCCGTAGCCGGACATATTCTGAAACACGTCGTCTTTGCGTACGCCCGCCATGTAGAGGCTGCGGGCCATGAGATCGGCCCAACTGTTGATGTCGGACTGGGTGTAGCAGACGGCTACCGGGGTGCCGGTGGTGCCGCTGGAGCAGTGCATGCGCACGAATTCGGAATGCGGGACCGTGGCGAGCCCATACGGATACTGGGAGCGGAGATCGTCCTTGCTGGTAAAGGGAATCCGCCGGATGTCCTCAAGGGAGCGCAGGTTGTCGGCGGACACCCCGGCTTCGGCAAGGCGCTTGGCGTAGAAAGGCGCGCGGCTGGCTTGCTGAATGGTCGTTTTCAGGCGCGCCAACTGAACGGTTTCCAGCGTGGCCCTGTCCCATGTTTCGGCTTTGTCAAAGTAATCCATCTTCGTATCCGTATTTGGTTGAAAAACGGTTAACACGCTATCCGTAAAAGCGTTCGCTCATTCAACGGAACTCCCGCCGCGTAGCCACCCCACCAGTCAAAAATTTTGGGAAAGGACGGGAAAGGGGGTGGAGAAGGGGAGGAGAACCTTTTCTGGCAGGAAGGTTCTCCTTCTCCCCAATGCAAACCATTATGCCTCCCGCAGCGCAAGGCCGTGCAGCAGCCCGTGGCAGCCCGCAATCATCATGTCGCCGTGCGGGGCGATGAATTGGGCGTGCCCCAGCAGCATCTCGCGGCGCGGCCCGACCGCGAAGGTCGGGGCAAAGCCTTCCGCTTCAGGAGGCAGGGGAGCGAGAAACGCGCAGCCGTGCCCGCCTTTGGCGCGTACCTGTTCGTCGGGAAGCCAGCCGAAACCGAATTCCTTGAGATCGAACAGCAGGGCGTCGGTATCCAGCATCCCGGTGTGGTGCTCGTAAACGCCGAGGATACGCCCCTTGAAGACGAGGAACGCCGCAACATGGCTGTTGCCCACGTTGACCACCGTAACGCCTTGGCGCTGGCTGCGCTTGGCGACTTCCGGCGCGGCGAGCGCGCCGAGGACGGCTGCCGCGGCGGTATCCGCCACAGGCCCGCCCGTGCATTGCCGGAGGGCGCTGAGCCGGGTGCAGGGGGCGGGGGGCGTGTCGTACAGCCAGCGGGCGGGATCGCCCTGCGTTTCGGTGAGCAGGGCGCGCCAGAGATTGAAGCGCCCGACGCGGTTGCCTTCGGGATGGTGCCCGTGATCCTGTGCGGCGGCGACGACGAGGGAAGGCTTGGGAAGCCCGGCGGCGCTGAGGAGGCCGTCCCAGAAGCCGGGCTCGTAGTCGGCCAGCGGGACGGCGGCGTATCCTTTGGGGCAGGACGGCGTAATGGAGACGCCCTGCGCCTTCACGCGTTCGGGATTGTCGTGCAGGGCGAGGGCCGCATCAGGCGAAGCGGCGGGGGCGAGCCCGGCTGCCGCTTGTTCCTGAACGGCGACGGCGAAACCGCCGCCCATGTTGTGCCCGTACAGCCAGACGGGGCGTCCGGCGGCCGTGTGGCGGCGGATGCGGCCGGCGATGCCGAGCGCAGGGGAGGGCAGGACGAAGCGGGGCCAGTTTTCGGCCCGTTCGCCGGGCAGGGCCAGCAGGGCATCCTGCGTCCCGCTGCCGATGTCGAGGCTCAGGATCGGCCCGGCGGCCGCCAGCAGACGCGCAACGGCGTCCCCGGCGGGAGAAAGTTCAGCCATGGCTATTTTCCTTTATTCTGGATAAGCACCAGCGGGATGCGGTGCAGCGCGCTGGAGAGGCTTTCCGTGGTGCCGATGCGCCACCACACGTCGTCGAGTTCCCATCCGGCGCGGCTCGCAATGTCGCTGACCAGGCCTTTGAGGTTGATGATGGGGTGGCGCTCGAAAACCTGCGGCAGGCCGTAGGTCAGGCTGCATACGAGGCAGCGTCCCGCGCGCTGGTGGAGTTCAAAGTAAAAATGCAGTTCGCCGTCGTCGCTTTCTTCGGGATCGATGGCGAGGCGGATATCATAGGCCCCTTCTTCCGCATCTCCGAACAGTGCATCAAAGAAATCGTCGGTTCGCTGTTGAGGGAAAAGATCGTTCAGACATTCGGGGGTAAAGACGTCACATACGGCCATGAAGGGAACCTTCCTTGCGTTGGGGGCCTGAGAAACGCACAACGTGCGGACGAAACAACAGTTTGGAAGGTAGCACCCATCGGCGCAAGACGCAACAAGGGGCACCTTGCGGCGCGACAACAAAGGGGTTTTCGCGTCAGCAGGCGGCGGAGAGCGAGGCCGTAAGATCGGCCTCGATAAGGACGCGTCCGGGAAGGGAACGCAGGCGGGCCGGATCGAACGCCGGAAGGAGATCACGGGGATGGATGGGGGAGGGCGCGCCGAGCAGCCCCGCCTTCCAGCCGAGGTAACCGGCTACGGCGGCGGGGGAAACGCCCGCATCCCGCAGGGAGGCCAACGTGAGGCTTGCGTGGCGCTTGGCGAGGCGTTCGCCTTCGGGATCGCAGAGCAGGGGCAGGTGCATATAGGCGGGGCGGGGATAGCCGAGCAGGTCGAACAGGGCGAGCTGGCGCGGCGTGGAGACGAGCAGGTCTTCCCCCCGGACGACTTGCGTAATGCCCATAAGCCCGTCGTCCACGACCACGGCAAGCTGGTAGGCGATGACGCCGTCAGAGCGCCGCAAGGCGAAATCGCCGCCGCAGGCTTCCAACGTCATGCTGAAAGGGCCGGATACGGCATCCTCAAAAGCATAGCCTTGTGAAGGGCAGCGGAGCCGAATGCAGGGGCGGCGCCCGGCGGCTTCCAGCCCGGCGCGGCGTTCGGGGGACAGGTTGCGGCAGGTTCCGGGGTAGGCGGCCCCGGCGTCCCCCACATGGGGCGCGCCCGCCAGCGTGCGCAGCTCCTTGCGGGTACAGTAGCAAGGGTAGGTATGCCCGGCCTTGTCCAGACGGCTCAGGGCGTCGGCATACAGCCCCATGCGGGCGCTCTGGACGTACGGCCCCGCCGGGCCCCCGACATCAGGGCCTTCGTCCCAATCCAGTCCGAGCCAATGCAGATCGCGGATGATCGCGTCGGCGTACCCGGCCCGTGAGCGGTCGGGATCGATGTCCTCCATCCGCAGCACGAGCGAACCGCCTTTGCTCCGGCAGGCCAGCCACGCGAGCAGGAAAGCCCATGCGTTGCCGAGGTGCAGGAAACCGGTGGGGCTCGGCGCGAGCCTGCCCCGGACGGGATGGGAGGCGTTCATCCGTGCTTTCGGGAAACGATGAAGAAGACGGAAAGGACGGTCAGGCAGCAGGCCGTAACGATGACGCCGTCCACTTGTTCGCCCGCGAGCAGCCAACCGAGGAATACGCCGATGACCGGGTTGACGTATTCATAGGAAATGGCGACCACGGTGCGGGTGTGCAGCAGCAGCCAGAAATAGCAGGTGTAGGCGATGATCGCCCCAAAGATGACCAGATAGAACAGCGCCCCCGCGCTCAGCGGGGTGACGGAATCCATCGAGAAGGTGGAAAACTCGCCCAGCACGGCGGCCCCCGCGAGGCTTTGCAGGCCGCCGATGAACATCAGCAGGGCGCTCGTCTGTATGACGGAAAGCCGGGTCTCGCTGGCCTGTTTCTTGGAGAGGAACGAGCCCGTCACCCAGCCGAAGGCGGCGCACAGCACAAGCAGTATGCCCCACCCGGAGTCCGTGCCGGAGGCCGTCTGATTGACGCTGAGGAGGATAAGCCCCGTAAAGCCGGTTCCGAGCCCGAAGAACTGTACCAGCGAAGGCCGGGGATCGCCGCAGAACAGCCAGCCGCCGAGCACCATCCAGATGGGCACCGCGCCGAGGATCATGGCCGCCGTACCGGAGGAGATGGATTCCTGCCCCTTGGCGAGGAAACCGCTGGCCATAAACACCATGAAGAACGCGAGGACGAAACTTTGGGAGAGATCCTTGCTAGTTGGGAGGTTGCGTTCGCCGCGCGCCCAACTCCAGAGATACAGGAGCATGCCCGCAAACATCATGCGCAGGCCGCACATCATGAACGGGGGGAAGCTCTCAATGGCGAATTTGATGGAAATGAAACAAGAACCCCACGAGATATAAACCAGAGTGAGGCATCCCAATACCTGCGCGATGTGTTTTTGCCGTGTCGTCAACATGCGCGGGAAAATATCCCGTCGCCAGCCGTACTGCAACCCCCGAAAAACGGCAAAAACGAAAACCGGTTGTCTTTGTTCACGAAAAGAAAAAAGCGAAAATGGTATTGACATGAAAAACGAATCTGGGCATCATGCCGTCCATGAACATTCAGCCCGTCAACCTTCTTTCCGCCCGCTGGTGGTGGCGCTCTTGTTAAAGGGTGCCGGGTTGTCGAGTCTTCTCCACAGAGCATAAACATCCAACCGCGGCCGGGATACTGGTCGCGGTTTTTTGTGGTGGTATCCCGTCCTAAGATGAGGAAACTGCCATGAATACGTCTTCCCCTTCCGCTTCCGAATCCACCGGTTTCTTCGGCGCCTACGGCGGGCAGTTTGTCCCCGATGAGCTGAAGGTGCGCCTTGACGAAGTGACCGAAGCCTTTGAACGGTATCGCGACAATTCCTTTTTCAAGGATGAGCTGGATTACTATTTCAAACACTACACCGGGCGTCCGAACCCCATCTTTTTCTGCGCCAATCTGAGCGAACGCCTCGGCGGGGCCAAGATTTACCTCAAGCGTGAGGACTTGAACCATCTCGGCGCGCACAAGATCAACAATACGCTGGGCCAGTGCCTGCTGGCGAAGCGGATGGGCAAGAAGCGGATCGTGGCGGAGACCGGCGCGGGGCAGCATGGCGTGGCGACGGCGGCGACGGCGGCCCTGCTTGGGCTGGAATGCACCGTCTACATGGGCGCCGAGGACATGAAGCGCCAGCGCCTGAACGTCATCCGCATGGAGATGCTCGGCGCGAAGGTCGTGCCCGCGCTTTCGGGCCAGCGCACGCTCAAGGAAGCCGTGGACGAGGCGCTCGCCGCGTGGATTGCCAACCCCGATACCTTCTATGTGCTTGGTTCGGCGGTCGGCCCGCATCCTTATCCCACGATGGTTCGCCATTTCCAGTCCGTCATCGGCCGTGAGGCGCGGGAGCAGATGCTTGCCGAATGCGGGAAGCTGCCTGTGGCGGCCTTTGCCTGTGTGGGCGGCGGTTCCAATGCCATCGGCCTGTTCGCCGGGTTCGTGGACGACGCGGACGTGCGCCTCATCGGTGTGGAGCCCGCCGGACGCGGCCTGACCTACGGCGATCATGCCGCCAGCCTGTGCAAGGGCGAGCCCGGCGTGATGCACGGCTTCCATTCCTACATGATCAAGGACGAGAACGGCGAGCCGGGCGCGGTGTACTCCATTTCTGCCGGGCTCGATTATCCTTCCGTCGGCCCCGAACACAGCTATCTCAAGGATATAGGCCGCGCCGAGTACGTCAGCGTGACCGACAGGGAGGCCGTGGACGCGTTTTTCCTGCTGTCCCGCACGGAGGGCATCATCCCCGCGCTCGAATCCTCCCATGCGCTGGCGCAGGCCGTCAAAATGGCTCCCACGTTGCCCAAGGACGCCGCGTTGCTGGTGTGCCTCTCCGGCCGCGGCGACAAGGACGTTGAGCAGATGGAGGCTTTCCTAGAGAGCGCGAAGTAGGGCGGGATTGGGATGAATTGAAGGGGGAAGCTTTTCTGAGGAAGGGGGAATACCCCACGTGTTTCTTCTTCCTCTTCTTCCCCCCCAACGCCATCCCCTTCAAAGGCTTTTAACTTGCCCGTGTTATAGAAAATGGTTGATGCTTTTTTCCTTGAAGTTCCAAAGGGATAACCGGCAAAATGCCTTGTCTGTAAATCCCGCCAAGGGGAAAACCGGATAAAAAGGTTGTATTTTCACCGCACTGTGGAGATGAAACAACCACAAACTATAACGGAGCCTTTAACTTTATCGAGTCCCTGACCGATGAGGGTTCTACGGCTGGAAGGGGATGCCGTTTGGTTTTGAAACCGTGCCGCAGGAAGCGATTGCCGCTTTATTTCTTGAAGCTCCCAAAGGACAATCAATACAATGCCTCAGCCATAAAGCCCACCAGCGGAAAGATTGGAGAAGAAGGCCGTATTTCCACCATGCTGTGGAGATAAAACAGCCATGCTTTATGAAACCGCCTTGCCTAAAAAGCCGCAACTATCTTTATCTTGTTCTTTTTTTGAATAAAATCCAATAAAAAGGTTGTGCCATAGGAAACGGTTGATGCTTTCTTTCTTGAAATTCAAAGGAATAACCAATAAAATGCCCCAATCATGGAGTCCTTCAGCGGAAAAATTGAATGGAACGCCTCCATTTCAGTATGATACTGAAATAAAATAACTATATACTATGACAGAGCCAATAAAAACAGCCATAACCCTGGCAGAATCGTTTCATGACCTAATCGTTCTGACCAATGGATGCCCATAAATAGGGCTTCCTTTGATAACATCAACTGGGGTGGTATGTTATGAATCGACGTGTCTTTATTGTATTTTTTATAACGCTTTTCGCCTCCTTGATTACCGGATGCCACAGGCATCCTCGCCCTGCACCTGCCCCCAAGCACCCGCCTCGTCCCCCAAAAGGCCACCGACCGCCCCCTCCAAGGCGTTAAGCTCTATAACAGCATCGAATTTTGCCCGGAAATGCCGTTTTCCGGGCTTTTCTTTAGTGGCATGACTCAGATTTTCTCTGAGCATTTTGAGGATGAGTTTGCAGATATTCTCATGGCGGTGATTAAAGCGAAATCCGCATTCTTCCAAATGGAAAGGCTCTGTCATAGTATGTGGTTGCTTCATCTCAATAGTGCGGTGAAAATACAGCCTTTTCTCTCCGGTTTTTCTCTTGGCGGAATACAGGGCTAAGGCATTTTGCCGGTTATCCCTTTGGAACTTCAAGGAAAAAAGCATCAATTATTTTCTATGACACAGCCAATGGAAAAAGAAAATATGCTTGTGAAGGCACCGGAAGCGGGCGAGCCGAGTTTTGGCAAAGGCCCAAAAGCTTTGTATTCCATTGATATGGGAATGCTTGTTGGCAAACTCATTGCTGCCATGCTCAACACGAAAGTGCTTCCGATAGCCCAAATCTACCAGGCCATCGCAGCCACGCCAACCATCAGAGTGAATAACGCCTTCAAGCTCCACACGGCCACGAATCATTCCCTAGAGAGTGGGTTTTGAGCAGTCTGGCACGCTCTCAGTGTATACGCGTCCGTTACGCCTGAGCAGGCCAAAGACAATGGTTTTGCCGTGGGCGCCTCGGCCCCTTACGCCTTTGGCCCGGCGTGCGCCGAAGCGGCTCTCATCCACTTCAACTTCGCCGCCAACAGAGGATTCCGACTCACAATGGCGGGCGATTCTTTCCCTCGAAGGCGGCAAGGCAACAATTGATAGTATTTCTATTCAGATTCGTTGCCGCAGCGATTTGCGAGGCGTCCAAATCCACGACAAAAAGTCGGACGATTTGCCGGATTTTGGCCTCTGAAATTTTAGAACGATAAGCGTACTTGTTTTTCATTGCCATGACTTGCTTTTAGCCGCTTTATAGACTCTGGATAGTCATGGCCCTATGAATAACGTGTTCAAAGCAAGGGAGGTTTTCATGGTTTCAAGGAGATTGGTGTATACATTTTTGTAAAACGTGCCGTTTCCTTCCGGGATGGGAGCCGCTCCGGGGATGCGGAATATGGCTCCGAAAAAATTGACAGGTTATTCCCTTTATCGTAACACTCTGATATTCCATTATCATTTTTGCTGTAACCGTTTCGGGGCCGGGAAAGCCCCGGTGAGGTGCGCCTATGTCGGTTTCCTCTTTGCCTTTTTTGCAAGACGCGCTTGCCGCCGTGCTCCCAAAGCTGGCGGCGTGGCGGCGCGACTTCCATGCCCACCCGGAAGCGGGCTGGACTGAATTCCGTACGGCGGCTTTGATCATCAGGCGGCTGCATGGGCTTGGGTATGCGATCCGCATGGGCGAAGCCGCTTGCGCCCCCGGTCGGAGGATGGGCGTCCCTTCTCCCGCCGTCCTTGAGGCGGCGCGGGAACGTGCGCTTGGGCACGGAGCCGATGCCGGATTGGTTGCGGGCATGGGGGACGGCTATACGGGATTCTGGGCGGATCTGGACTGCGGCCCCGGCCCCGTGACGGCGTTCCGGTTCGATATGGACTGCAACGAGGTCGTCGAGTGCGCGGAAGGGAGCCATAGGCCCGCGCGCGAGGGGTTCGCATCACGCTGGCCCGGCCTGATGCATGCGTGCGGGCACGACGGGCACGCCGCCGTAGGGCTCGGCTTGGCTGAAGTGCTTGTTTCGATCCGGCGGCGCCTGCGGGGGCGGATCCGCCTGATCTTCCAGCCGGCCGAAGAAGGCGCGCGCGGGGCGCTTCCGATGGCGGAAGCCGGAGCCGTGGACGGCGTGGATGCGCTGTTCGGTTTCCATATCGGTTTCAAAGCCGAAGGGCCGGGCACATTGATATGCGGCACGCAGGGATTCCTTGCCACCACCAAGCGCGATGTCCTTTTCTCCGGGGTGCCCGCCCATGCGGGGGCCGCACCGGAAGAAGGAAAGGACGCCCTGCTTGCGGCCTGTTCGGCTGTGGTCAGCCTGCACGCCATTTCCCGGAACGGCAAGGGCGGCACCCGCATCGCCGTGGGCAGGCTGGAAGGGGGGGAAGCCCGCAACGTCATCCCCGCCTCCGCGCGGCTGTTCATGGAGACGCGGGGGGAAACCACGGAACTGGACGCCTATATGGTTGCCGAGTCCGAGCGTATCCTGCGCGCTTCCGCCGATCTGTGGGGCTGTGCCTGCGAGTGGCGGACTGTGGGGAACAGCGCCGGGGGAGGGAGCAGCCCGGAGCTTGCCCGTGTCATTGCTGCGGCTGCGGAAACGATGGGCGGCTGGAAGGCGATCATCCCGATGGGCGGTTTCGGGGCGACGGAGGATTTCGCTTGCCTGATGAGCCGGGTTCAGGCCTCAGGAGGGCTGGCTTCCTACATGCAGGTCGGGACGGACAGGGCGGCCGGGCATCACAGCGACCGCTTTGATTTTGATGAAACATGCCTTGGGCGGGCGCTGGAGCTGCTGGCCCGGCTGGCCGTGCGCATGGCGGGCGGGGGGCAGGAAGGCACTGAAACGGAGACGGAGGACAACATGGAATTTTTGGATGAGGCCGTAAGGCGCAAGGGCATCCACGTGCAGCTCTGGCTGGAGGGGGAGGATGGGGAAGGCTTCGGCAGGGGGCGTGTGGAGCTCCTCCAGCTTGTCGACGAGCTCGGATCGCTGAGCAAGGCCGCAAAGCAGCTCGGCATGTCCTACCGTGGGGCGTGGGGCAAGATAAAGAAGGCCGAACGCATCGCGGGCGAGACGCTTGTGGACGCTTCGGGAACCAAACGCGACGGCTATTCGCTGACCCCGGCGGGGCGGGAGCTGGTTCAGCGTTTTCAGCAGTGGTATTCGGATGTCGAAAGCTTCGCCAATAAGCGTGCGGCAGCTTTATTCAGCCATTCCGATAAAGAATGAAGATTCATTGTTCAACCAATCTCTGTTTATTGCCTGACCAACTTTATATTCATTGTTCAACCAATCCGTATTCACTGTTTAATCAATCTCTATTCATTGAGCAATCAATCTCTGTATTGATGATGAAGAAGAACAATTTCACATGCAAAAAGCCTTGCACTGCTATCTTTTTTTGACTAACAATACGCAAAGAGGGCTTTGCATGGATAAAAAGCCCACAGGGGGAGTGGAAGAGGGGTCATATATTGGCGGTATTGGGATCGCCAATATATGATGAGCAATTATGTTTTGAGGAAGAACCTTTTGGGGAAGGTTTTTTCTTTAATGAAAACATAATCGAATGTTGCCTGAAGATGGGCGGCAGTGCTTTTTACAGTTACTGAATCCTTTTTCATTTCTCCCGTTTCGGATTGCTTTCGCCGTTTTCAGCGCACAATATGCTGTCCTGCGTTGATAAGCAGCAATGCGAACGACGTGCGAAGCGGTGCCTTCTAACGTTTTATCCTTAATCAGGGGGAGAAATGGAAGCTTTCATGGCATGGCTGAAGTCAGTCAACGACGTGGTTTGGGGGCCGGGGATGTTGGTATTGCTGGTCGGCACCGGCCTGTATCTGACCGTCGGCCTGAAATTTTTTACATTCCGTAATTTTTTCCGGGGACTTAAAAATCTGTGGGATGGCCGCTCCAACCAGTCCGAGCATGGCGAAATCTCCCCGTTCAACGCGCTGATGACCGCATTGGCCGCCGACATCGGGACAGGCAACATCGTGGGCGTGTCGACAGCCATTTACATCGGCGGCCCCGGTGCGCTGTTCTGGATGTGGGTGACCGCCCTTGTGGGTATGGCCACCAAATTCAGCGAAGTGCTCCTTTCCGTGCATTTCCGCGAAAAGACCCCCGCCGGGAACTGGGTGGGCGGCGCCATGTACTTCATCAAAAATGGGCTTGGGCCCAAGTGGATGTGGCTCGGCTCGTGCTTCGCGCTGTTCGGCATCGTCGCCTGTATCGGCACGGGCGCCATGGTGCAGGGCAACTCCATTGGTGAAGCCATGCAGGCCAACCTCTCCGTTCCGACATGGTTTACCGCCGTCGCCATCTTCCTGCTGGCCGGGGCCGTGCTCATCGGCGGCGTGAAGCGTATCGGGGCCGTGGCCGGCAAGATCGTGCCCGCCATGGCGGTGGTGTACGTCGTCATTTCCCTGATCGTCATTGTCCTGCATATTGATCAGCTTCCCCGCGTCCTCGCTTGGGTCGTCGCCGAAGCGTTCACGCCTACGGCCGCCGAAGGCGGTTTTGCCGGTGCGACCGTGATGATGGCTATCCGCATGGGCATGGCCCGCGGCGTGTTCTCCAATGAAGCCGGCCTTGGCACCGCGCCTATGGCCCACGCCGCCGCGACCAGCGTTTCCCCGCTGGTGCAGGCTTCCATCGGCATGCTTGATACCTTCATCGATACGATCGTCGTGTGCACCATGACCGGCTTCGCCATCCTCGTGACCGGCCAGTGGACTTCCGGCCTCACCGGGGCCGCCATGACCTCCGCCGCCTTCGAGACGACGCTTCCCGGCATCGGCGGCATCGCGGTGACGATCTGCCTGACCTTTTTCGCCTTCACCACGGCCCTCGGCTGGTGCGTGTACGGCGAACGCTGCTCCATCTATTTTTTCGGGGACAAGGCGCAGGTTCCTTTCCGGATCATCTACTGCATCGCCATCCCGGTGGGCGTGCTCACGCAGCTTGATGTGGTGTGGCTGCTTGCGGACACCTGCAACGCGCTCATGGCCATCCCGAACTTGATCGCCATCCTGCTGCTCAGCCCGGTGCTGTTCAAGCTGGTGAAGGAAGACGAATCCAAGGATACCATCTTCAAGCACTGATCTGCCGTTTTCGGCGGAAGCGGGGAGGGGCCGAAAGGCCCCTTTCCTTTTGGCCCTGTCAGAGTATGTGGTTGTTTCTTTCCACCGCACGGTGAACATACAGCCTTTTTCTCCAGTTTTCTCCTTGGCGGAATCCGCAGCCAAGGCATTTGGCTGGCTATTCCTTTGGAGCTTCAAGGAAAAAACATCAGCCTTTTTCTGTGGCACAGCCTTCCTTTCCTGTGGCGGGGAGGCGGCTAACGAAGAGGCACAGCGCCCCGGCCAACAACGTCCTTTTCTGTGGCGGCGGGAGGGCGGCACTGTTGCCATTCCCGTCATGAGGCTAGAGGCATGTCCGGCCTTTTTAGATTGCTTTGGCTGTGTCATGGTATGTGGTTGTTTCATCTCCAC
>NZ_DBMAFI010000083.1:0-13217 GCF_057864385.1 Bilophila sp.
GCCCTGAAAAGGGAGCGGCTCCGTTTTGGTGGAAACCTGCTTTCGGGCCCGTGGGCCGCAACCCTGACCTTTGCGGGGCAGGACGCGGAAGAAGTGGCATCCCGCCCAGCGGCTGTATGGCGCATTTGCAGGGGGTGGCAAGGAAACGGCTGGAAAGGCACGTTGGAAAGGGTGGCTTCAATTGGAGAAGCGCGCCCCAATTGCAGCCAACCTGTCCCACTTAACGGTGGGCTGCTTGCGGGGGCGGAGATGCCCGGCGCGTTCGTGCCGGGAGGCTTGGAGCATTCGGTTTGAAGCCGACGCTGGCCCGCAGATCTGAAAGGGGAAGGCTCCGTTTTGGTGGAAACCTGCTTTCGGGCCCGTGGGCCGCAACCCTGACCTTTGTGGGGCAGGGTGTGGAAGAAGTGGCATCCCGCCCAGCGGTTGTATGGCGCATTTGCAGGGGGTGGCAAGGAAACGGGCTGGAAAGGCGTGTTGGAAAGGGCGGCTTCAATTGGAGAAGCGCGCCCCAATTGCAGCCAACCTGCCCCACTTAACGGCGGGTCGTTTGCGGGGGATGCCGCCCTTGAGCCGGGGGCTTCATGATCCGGCGTTCCATTGTCCTTATCGGCGTCGGGCTTGTTTCTCCCCGTACCTCCCGCATCTTCCCCGCACCGGAGAAAACCTTTGCTGAAATGCCGCTCCCGGCATATCCTCCTCTCAACCTACAGGTATATTGTGATCCCCTCCGCACGGCTTCCCACCCGAAGCCTTGGGGGAAGAGGGGAGTTTTTCCTTTGGCTCTGTCATGGCATGTAGTTGTTTGTATCAGTAACATGATGAAAATATAGGCTTTTTATCAATTTTCTGCTGGTGGATTTCATGGTTGGGGTGTTTTATCGATTATTCCTTTGGAATTTCAAGAAATCAAGCATCAACCGTTTCCCCATGACGTAGCCTTTCCTTGTTCGCAGAGGGTATGTTTTCCACATTCACGCCATCCCAAGGAGGAGCCATGACTCGGCTGACGGAAAACGATATTGCCGGTATGGAAGCGGAATGGGCCACCTACGAAAGGCGGCTTGAAGAGCTGACGGGTGACGATCTGTTGACGCTGGCGTCCCGGACGCTTGGCATCGCCCCCGAAACCGCCCGCGCAGGTGTGCGGGAGTTGCGGGTAGGCGCGATTCCGATTTCGTCTGGGGAAGGGGTTATCGGCGGGTTTGCGGACTCATTGGCCTCCATTGCGGCCCACCTTGGCTTTGAGGCCGATGTGCTCCCGGCGGACGTGCCCGGCTTTCAGGTCGCCAAGGGCGGTGGGTTTGATCTGTTCATCTGGGCTGACGACGATACGTTCCTTGCTGAGAACATCCTGACCGGCACCGTAGGCGAAAACGGGCGGGCCACAGGGCGCGGGTTTGCCACCGCCCTGATACGTATGGCGGCGCGGAAGGGTTTGGAAAAGCGCGCCCTTGTGCTTGGGGCCGGGCCTGTGGGCCGGGCCGGTGCGGAGACGCTGGCCCGCGCGGGCTACGAGGTTTTCCTGTGCGACTTGGATGGGGAAAAGGCCCGCGCCGCTTGTGGGGCGCTCTCCGGCTGCACCCCCTGCGTGCCGGACGATCTATCCGGATTGCCGCTGTTTGGGTGCCTGCTCGACGCGGCGCCGACCAACGACTTTTTCCCCTTGGATCGGCTTGCCGCCGGAGCGTGCATTTCGGCTCCCTGCGTGCCCTGCATATGGACTCTCCGGGCCCCGGAGGGTGCAAGCGTATGGCATGATCCGCTTCAGCTCGGTACCGCCGTCATGCTCCTCGCCGCCGCATTCGGAAGGCCCTGACAAGCCCTTCTCAGTGGTTGCCATTTCCGGTGAAGCCAATTAAAGCGGTAGGTTATGAGGAGGCGATTATGAAGGAAGAGACGTTGGCCGTTATCCGAAGGATGCAGGGCCGCGAGGCCACGGATCAGCGTGTGTACGCGGCGCTGGCAAAACAGGCTAGTTTGCCGAAAAACCGTGAAATCCTTGAAAAGATGTCTCGTGATGAAGGCCTGCATTGTGCGGTATGGGGCCGTTATACGGGAACTGAAGCCAAAGCCGATATGTTTCGGGTGTGGCTGTTTGTGGTGCTTGGGAAAGTTTTTGGGCTCGTGTTCGTGATCAATCTGATGGAAGGCGGGGAAGACGATTCCGCGGAGAATTACCGGAAACTCATGGAGGAATTGCCCGAAGCCCGGAGCATCATGGAAGACGAGACCCGTCACGAGGCGCAGCTTGCGGCCATGATTCACGAGGAAAAACTCAGTTATATAAGCTCGATGGTACTCGGCCTCAACGACGCGCTGGTTGAGCTGACCGGCGCTCTGGCCGGGTTTACGCTGGCCCTCAATGACAACCGCATGGTCGGCATGGCCGGGTTCATTACCGGGGTGGCGGCGACGCTGTCGATGGCCGCTTCCGAATATTTGTCCAAGAAGGCTGACAGTTCGGAAAAGCATCCGTTTAAGGCGGCGGTATATACCGGCGTGGCCTATATGATCACCGTCGCTTTCCTGCTGTTGCCTTACATCGTGTTCGACAGCCCGCTGGCGGCTCTGGGATTCTGCCTGTTCGACGCGGCACTGATCATTTTGGGCTTTACCTACTTCGTATCCGTGGTGAGGAAAGAATCATTCGTGCGTGGGTTTGCTGAGATGGTTGCTATCAGTTTCAGCGTGGCGGGTATTTCCTTCCTGATAGGCTGGGCGGCTCGGAGTTGGCTGAACATTGACGTATGAATCAATCTGAGATTGATTTTTGGGGTGCCAAGAGAATGTCGCCATGGGAGAGGGAGGTTGGTCGGCAGTTTCGGGAATGTGCCGTCAGCAACTGAACGGGCGTCTCTGTAGAAGGACGTCCCGTGCCGGGTTTAGATGTGAACTGCGGGACCCCTTTGTTTTTCCAAAGGCTGTGCCATAGGAAGTGGCTGATGCTTTTTTCCTTGAAATGCCAAAGGAATACCCAATAAAATGCCCCAAACATGAAGCTCATCAGCGGAGAAATCAGCACGAGTCTGTATTTTCAGTGTATTGTGTAGATAGAACAACCATATGCTATGACAGCATGTTCCCAAATATTGTATGGATGCAGAAGAAAACCTGTTTTTGTATTTTCCTTGATTAAAAAAGCTCAGTCCCAGGCCGTGTCGTTATTTTACATATAATTATATGAAATTTTTGAAAATAATCTGTTTGTGGCTTGAAAGTAGCTAAATAGTTTCAATAGATTCTATCGAATTGGCGACACGGCCTGGTATGGAGTTGTTTCATCTCCACAGCTCGGAAAAACACAGCCTTTTTCTCCAGTTTTCCTCTTGGCGGAATCTCTGGCTAAGGCATTTTGTCGGTTATCTCTTTGGAACTTCAAGGAAAAGCATCAGCCATTTTTTATGGCACAGCCTTAAAAAAGCAACTTGAGGGAACAAATACAAACAGCCCGTGACGTAACTGTGTCACGGGCTGTTTGTTCCAGCAATGGTGCTGAGAAATTTACAGCTTTTCAGCTAGGGCGGTGAGGCATGAGCAGGTGTCCACCTTCAGGTCAAGCCTCTTCAAAGCCATCTTGATGCTGTCGATGAAAATGACGACATCATCATAGGGGACGCTATAAGACGGCTGCTTGGCTTCAATGGCCTTGATGCAGGCGGCGAACAAATCGTCCGTTTCCCAGCGGGGATGGAAGCCATCAATCGGATCGACGATACTCTTCATGCGGGCGACGACATCAATCTGATGTTCGTAGGTCGTATGAGGGTAGAGGGCCTGCGCCATCTTAACGAGGGCTACAAAGGCATCGCGGTCAAAAGGCGTCCCTTGCTCCTTATGAGCGTTCATCGCGCTACAAACAATAACTTCGAGTTCCTTGTTCGTCATGACCAAATCCTCCTTTGGCGGAATCTCTTTGACTCACTCAACATAAGGCTGAGTAGCCCGGAGTCAACCAGATGGAGGCAAAAAAATGGCCTTTTGTGCCGAGTTTTTTTCGTCCGTATCGGATGTTCAGGCAAAGAAAACATATTTTAAAGGGTTATGCACGTAGGAATGAACCTTACTATGGATATTACAAAAACTATATTCCCACAGTACAACAGCTCTTCAGCAGTCTGACGGCCTTGAGGTGGCTTCGCTATGAATTGACTTGCAGAGGGAGAGTCTGCATAGGGATACATTGCAGTTGCAGTATAGGCGATGAAGAGGAAGCAGGAGGGGCTCCTTGTTCCCCAAGCCGCCTACAGCGGCACGGGCTCATACCATACCCATAGGAGGCCAGCTTCACGCCCTGCCGCAGGGATTATCCTCTGGTGTCACCTTAATATTTATGACGGTCAATGACAGTTGTTTGGTTTTCCGTTCGTTGTGGCTCTGTCATAGTATGTGGTTGTTTCATTTTTCTATAGTGCTGTGAAAATACAGTCTTTTTTCAGCGTTCCCCTTGGTGGAGTCCACGGCTGAGGCATTTTGCCGGTTATTCCTTTGGGGCTTCAGGGGAAAAAGCATCAACCGTTTTTTTATGACACAGCCTTGGTCTTTTATTGACTGTCATCAACTGCAATTGAAAACAAGGCTCCATCGGCATTACACCGCACCGAGGGCGCATCGTTTCCCCCGGCGGCGTCCGGCTTTTCCGGCGATATCCCGCGTTGCCAAAGGGAGGTTCTCAAGGGATTCGATCTGTTCCGCGATGGATTGCAGGTTGCTGCATACCAGACGCAACAGCGGTGCATTATCGAGGTTCAGCCCCTGCATGAGTGTCGCCTGTACGCTCCGCAAATCTTCACTGATAGCCATGAGGTTTCTCCTTATCGTCTCGCTCCACGAAATCCGCCGTTCTCCCGGCGCGTTTTGAAAGTGCCTGAGTCTGGTTTATTTGTCAATTAAAAATTGATAAATTGAACGGAAATTGATTTATATTTCTCGCAAGGGGCAAGTTGAGATTGACAAAACAATCAAGGATAGGGTATAGGTTGGCCCATGAGCACAATACTATCCGAATCCGATTCCAATGCCATTCTGGATCGCCTCCTCTCCGGTGCGGGGCTGCATCGCGACGCCCAGCTTGCGGCGCTTCTTGGCGTTTCGCCGCAGGCCGTGAGCCAGGCCCGGCGAAAGCGCAAGATCCCGGAAGGATGGGTGGTCAAAGTTTCGCAGCGGTGCGGCCTGTCGATGGACTGGCTGATGTTCGGGAAGGGGGACGAATCCACCCCGGCTTCCCATGCTCCGGCTGCCTCATCAACGTCTCAGGCATCGACGCCTGCGGGCGCGGCGGTTCCCGATCTCGACCTGTTGTGCATCCCTCTGGTGGCGGCGAGCCTTTCCGCCGGGGTGGGAAGCCTGCAAACCGAAGCCGATGTATTGGATTATTTTGCCTTTCGTTCCGATTGGCTGTGCCGGAAGGGGAACCCCGACAAGATGGTGCTCATGAAGGTTTACGGCGACAGCATGGAGCCGGAGATCCGCCACGGGGACATGGCCCTCATCGACCAGAGCAAGCAGCAGATTTATCCCCACACGATCTATGCCGTGGGTGTCAACGAGGAAATCTACATCAAGCAGATCGAGACGCTGCCCGGCCATAGGATGCTTCTCCGCAGCCTGAATGAGCGCTACGATCCCATCGAAGTGGACTTGCGCGGCGACATGGCCGAGTCCGTCCGCATCATCGGTAAGGTCATCTGGTGGTGCCGTGAAGCGTAGGGGGTAGGGAATGTTGGGGAGAGAACTTTCTGAAGAAAGTTCTCTCCTCCCTTCCCCCAAACCCCCATCCCTCCTCTCTCAAAGACTTTTGACGTTATCGAATCCCTTTTGGCGTCTTTCCCTGCGGGCATGTGGATGACGCACAACCGGGCCATTTTCGTGGGGCGGGACATAGCCTTTCCCTCCGGTCATACGGATGGCGTTCATGGGTGTAAGGGGTATATTTGTATTAGATTATATTTCATATGGTTATAGGGTTTGTCCATGCTCGTTGGAGGCATGAACGTCATTTTTGTTTTTCCTGCGGCATGTGGGGGAGGCGGTGTTTTTCTTTTGGCTGTGTTATAGGAAATGGTTGATGTTTTTTTCTTTGAAACTCCAAAGGGATAACCGGCAAAACGCCTTAGCCGTGGATCCCGCCAAGGGGAAGACCTGAGAAAAAGGCTGTATTTTCACCATACTGTGGAGATGAAACAACCACATACTGTAACAGAGACTTTCTTTTCATAACGAGGAAAGGCGAAGGTTTTCCCCCTTCGCCTTTCTTGTTTTGCAATGGTTCTGCCGCAGCAAAAGGCAGCCCCGTAATTATATGTACTGCAAGAACAGGATAGTTGGTTGGCAATCCTTGAGGCTGGCTAGTAGTCCTTCCGGCAGACGGCGTAATAGGCATATTCGACGAGCGAATTGATGTCGTAGACGGGCAGGTTGACGGCGCGTTGGATGGGCGCGGAGAAGGCGGAGAGGTCGGTGCATTCGAGCACGAGGGCGTCGAGCGCCTTTTCCTGCGCAAACGCGGCGGCGGAGCCCACGATTTCGGCTTCGAGGCGTTCCATGTCGAAGTCGTGGCGCTTGCCTTCAATGATGGTTTCCCAGAATTCGGGGTTGCCTTCCATGCCCCGGATGTGTACCGACTCCATCGGCGTCGCGCAGTTGGCGAAATGGGCGGGCGTCAGCGCCTGGCGGCTGGCGGTGAGGACGCCGATGCTGGCCTTTTCGCCGTGCATGAGGCGCACCAGCGGAAGCTGGAGCAGGCTCGACAGGAAAACCGGGATGTGCAGCTCGGCGGCGATTTGGTTCTGGAAGCGGGCCATGAAGCCGCAGCTTCCGGTAATGGCCTGCACGCCGTCGGCCTCAAGCTCTTTCGCGGCCTGAATGAACGGTTCCAGCAGATCCGGCGTGGGATTGAACAGCAGGCGCGGGATGTCCACGCCCCGGATGACCCGCGTTACCGTCGGGAAGCGGTACGTCAATGGGTTGCGCATGTGCCCGCGCGGTTTCGGGAACAGCGATTCGAGGCACAAGATGCCGATGGGCATGTCGTAATACAGCTTACCACCTTTCATGTTCGCTCCTTTTCGGTTGGCATACGGCGGGCAGCCCGCCGTATGCGTATTCGTGAAAAGCCGTTTCCACCGGGCGCGATTCCCGCGCCGTTCCCCCACCTCCTTCTGCCGGGGGCAAACCTTTGGACGGAATCCGCTGAAGGGAAAGCCGCTGGAGATGGAGGTTGGGGGGATCGGTTGGGAGGAGGTTTTTGGGGGAAGAGCGCCGCCCCTCCTCTCAACCGAATTTTTCCTGTCAGTTTTTCTTGTTCATTTCCGCAATCCACTGGACGATGCCGGTGAGGACCCATACGCCGCAGGCGATGTTCAGGATGAAGGACGCATAGATCAGGTATTTCGTGAATTCGAGCATGAGAGTCTCCTTGCGGGCTTACAGGGCTTCGGGGGCGTAAATGCCCGTCGAGGGGGCGCGGTGCTTCGTCATCTGGTGGATGACGAACAGTGTCAGGCAGTTGAGGCCGATGCCGATGAGGTTGGCGGGGATGCCGAAGGGCTCGCCGAGCATCTTGTCGCTCCACAGGAAGCAGCTCACGACGCCGATGGTCACGGCGGGGGCCCCGGCGTAGGGCGACACCTTGCCCCAGAGCAGCCCGGCCAGCAGCGGCGGGATGATCGCCGAAGGCCACAGCTTGAAGATGTAGATCATCAGGCCGAACACGTCCTGGAACAGGATGGCGACGCCGATGGAAACGCCGCCCACGAGCAGGGTGGACATGCGGGACTGGCGCAGCATCTGATCCTGCGTGGCTTTGGGGTTGATGAACTTGTTGTAGATGTCGCGGGTGTACACGACGCAGGCGGTGTTGATGAAGGCCGCGCCGGAGGACATGACGGCGGCGAGCAGGGCCGCCAGCACAAGGCCGGTCACGCCGATGGGCAGCACGTCGCGGATAAGGTTGGTGAAGGCGAGGTCGGGCTTGACGTCGGGCTGGAGCGCCATGGAAGCGAGGCCGATCCCGGCGGTGGTGGCGAGGAAGAAGATCCAGTGGACGGAGAAGATCAGCACCCCGGCCTTGCTGTCCTTGGCGGATTTGGTGGAGGCGTAGCGCTGGATGAAGTACGGCGCGCAGAATTCCCCGAACAGGAAGCTCAGGAACAGGCCCGCGAACTGGATCGGCCCCCAGCCTGAGAACACCTTCAGGTTGTCTTCATAGCGGGGCATACTGTTGAGGGTCGCCATCATGGAATCGAAGCCGCCGAGATGGTCGATGGCGAGATACCCGCACAGGCTCACGCCGATGATAATGATCACATACTGCACGGCGTCGGTCATGGTCACGGCGAGCATGCCGCCCGACCACGTATAGGCCAGCGTGATGATGGAGGAAATGAGCGCCGCCGGGATGAGGTCTATGCCCACGGCGGTCTGGAGGATGGCGCCCATCGCCAGGATCTGCACCCCGTACAGCCCAAGGCAGAAGAAAAAGCATACGATGCTGGAGACGAGCCGCCCCGCGCGCCCGTAATACAGCCCGAAGAGGTCACCCACGCTGTAGACGTTCTTGATGTTGTGTACGCGCCCGGCGATGTACAGGCCGGAGAAGATCTGGTTGATCACCACGCCGACAAGCCCGGCGAAGACCACGATGCCCGTGGTGTGCATGAACGAGACGCGCCCGATGGTTGCGCCGCCCCCGCACAGGGTCGCCGCGATGGCCGCAAAGAAGATGGACATGGGGAGGCCGCGCCCGGCGACGGCGTAATCGTCAAAGTTGGTGACTTTCTTCATGGACCAGTAGCCGATGTAGACCACGACGAAGAAATACAGGATGATGATCGCGTAATCCAGCCAATGGATGGTCATGGGATGCTCCTAGACGCAGGCCGAGCGGCGCTGCTTGATACGGAAAGGCCCTGTCATGGAATGTGGTTGTTTCATCTCCACAATGCAATGAAAAGAAAGGCTTTTTCTCTCGTTTTCCCGTTGACGGATTCTCTGGTTGGGGATTTTGCCGGTTATTCCCTTGGCATTGAGAGAAAGAAAGCGTCAGCCATTTCCTATGGCACGGCCTACGGAAAAAGGGGAATGGAATCCTCAGCAGACATGGCAGGATACGCGAACGGGTGGAGCGGTGGGGAGAGGGAGCAGGCCGCGTATGTCGGTATGGCGCGGCAGCCGATGGTTTTGGAGCCGGAGGCGGACGGCCCGGAACAGGTGGGGCCACAGGATGACGAGAAGGAGCGGGAACAGGCTTTCCCAGCTTTGCGGGTTTTTGTTCGACGTTTCGGGGGTCGGCGCGGCGAGGGCGGGATCATCCGGGGCGAGGTGTGGGCTTTCCGCTTGCGGCAGCAGTTCGAGGCTGGCGATGCTCCCCGCTTCGGCTACCCTCGGCGCGGCATTGAGCGACGCCGCGCATAGGCAGACGATGTAGCCGACAGCAAGCACAAGGCAAAGTCCTTGCCGGCAGAGGAGGGAAAGGGAAAGCCGCATAGACAATTTTCCGTGGCCCCCTCCCCGGACGGCGGGAAGGGGGCGGGCCCGTTTAGCCGGGCAGGTTGAGGTTGCAGTAGTTTTCGAGGCTGACCGGGCGGAAGGGCTGGCGGACTTGCAGGCAGCCCACGGCGTCGGGGGCCTTGGACTGGGCGGCGGCGGTGATTTCCGCGAGCGCGGGCCCGCACATGCGGCCTTGGCACTGGCCCATGCCGCAGCGGGTGAAGCGCTTGACTTCGTTGACGTCGCGGAAGCCTTCGGCCACGGCCTTGCGGATGTCCCCGGCGGTGACGCATTCGCAGCGGCAGACCAGCGTTTCGTCCGGGACATTGAAGATCGCCGGGTTGGGCGCGAACACGTAGCGCAGGAACCCGCGCGCGACGCGCATGGCGCGGAGCCGCCTGCGGGCCGGGCCGCTGCGGTGGGCGGCTTCGGCGTCGCTGATGACGCCGAGGCGCCGGGCGATCTCCACCCCGGCGATGGTGCCCTTGAGCATGCTCGCGTCGCCGCCGTGGACATAGGTTCCGTCACCGGCGATGGAGATGCCGTCCACGCTGGTGCGTCCGTTTTCATCGACGACGGGATGCCAGTACCGCTGGACGCCGTCCCATGCGTGCTCGGCGTTCAGGGAATTGAGGATGTGCGTGCGCGGGATGATGCCCTCGTGCCGCAGCAGGGTGGAGGCGTTGATTTCGTGGGTCTTGCCGCCCGCGTCGTAGACGACCTTTTCCAGATGATCGGAGCCCACGGCGCGGATATTGGTGACGTTGCGGATGATCGGCACCTTGCCCTTGAGCACGCGCAGGGCCATCCTGATGCCCTTGGCGACATAGGGCATGTCAAGCACGCCTGCGGGCATGAGGCCGCCCGCCATGATGCGGCGGGACCACCAGCCGGTGTCGAGCCACGCGGCGATGGGCACGCCCGCGTCGAGCAGGTGCCCGGCGAGCAGGAGCAGCAGGGGGCCGTTGCCCGCAAGGACGACCGGGGCGTTTTTGTCGGCGGAGAGCGTGCCGCCGGAGCGCAGCAGGATGTCGGCCCCGCCCGCGCCCATGACGCCGGGCAGCGTCCAGCCGGGGAAGGGGACGGGCCGTTCCATGCCGCCGGGGGCGATGATGATGTGCGAGGCGGCCAGTTCTTCGGCCTTGCCGTTCATGGTGCACGAGACCCGGTGCGGCTCAAGGCCCCAGACGGTTGCGCCGGGGTAGTAGGTCGCGCCGGATTCGCGGAAGCGCCTTACGAGCTCAAGCCCTTCGGCGCGTTCCTTGGGATCGAGCAGGGCCTGCGCCATCGGGGTTTCGATGTTGCGGAAAAGCTGCCCGCCGGGGGCCGCCTGTTCGTCGACAAGGGTTACGTCCAGCCCGCAGGAGCGCGCGGCGCAGGCTGCGGAAAGCCCGGCGGGGCCGGCCCCGATGACGATGAGATCCATGTTTCTGTCCATTATTCGGCCTCCCCGGAAAGTTGGCGCCTCACGGTCATGCCTTCCCGCACGGTGACGAGGCAGGATTGGACATCCGGTTCGCCGTCGATTTCCATAAGGCATTCAAAGCACACGCCCATGAGGCAGTACGGGGCGCGGGCGCTGCCGTCCACGGGATGCTTGCAGGTGTGCCCGGCGTGGGCATGTCCGAGCACGGCGGCGGCGACGCTGATCCCGGCGGGGACTTCCATCGGCTGCCCGTCGAAGGTGATATGAACGGTTGGTTCGTTTTGCATGGCGTAGTCCTTTTCAGCACGAATAGCCGAAGCGTTTGAGGGTCATGCCCTGCGCGGTTTCGGGCAGTTCGCCGCCGAGGATGAAATCGGGGAGCAGGCGGGTATGGGCCGCGGCCATGGTCACGGCGCTGTGGGTATTGACGAGGGTCACGTTGGGATGCCCCGGCAGGCGGCTGTAGATCGCCATGTTGTCTTCGGGCATGACGCGCAGCCCGGCCCATGTGCGGATGAGCCGCTTCTTGCCGAGTTCGGGCCAGACGCGGATGGCCCACTTGCCTTCGGAGGCCACGGCGGAGGGCACGACCTGCGTGTGGTGCCCGGCCTTCTCGTGGCGGAAGCCGATGATGGTCGTGCCGCCGAAGGTCTGGGTGACGCCGAGCACCGGGATGGGCATGACGAAAGGCATGCGTTCGACGAGCAGCACCTGCCCCTTGTCCGGGTAAACGGGCAGCGTGGGCATGGCGAACTGGACGAAGCGGCGGTTGGACAGCCCGGCGGCGAGCACGAGCTTTTGGCAGTCGAAAGTTCCGTCCTTTGTGGTGACGCGGTAGCCGCCCGCATGGGGCTTCACGTCGAACACCAGCGTCTGGCGGTAGTCCACGCCGACGCGGGGCAGGGCCGCACGGAAGGCGCGCAGCAGGGACAGGGGATCGACCACGCCGTCCTCTTCGCACCACGCCGCGCCGCAGACTTCGGGGCCCCAGCCGATCTTGGGCAGCTTCTTCTCAAGCTCGGCGCGGCCGATCATGTTGCCCTTGTATTCGCCGAGGGCCTCGCGCAGCTTTTCGATGTAGTCGCCGCGCTTTTGGTAGTCCTCTTCGCTCAGGACGGGGATGATGCCGCCGGTGTAGTTCACCGGGATCGCATGGCCTGAAACTTCCTCAAGCTCCTTGGTCAGCGCCGGGTACAGCCGCGAGGAGACGAAGCCCCATTTCGCATAGTTGGGCAGGTGCAGGAATTTCGACTGGCACCAGATCAGCCCTACGTTGGTACGCGACGCCTTATTGGTATCGATCGGCGCGTCCAGCACGGCCACTTTCCGGCCCTTGCCGGAAAGCCCGTATGCCAGCGCGGCGCCCGATATGCCACCGCCTACGATGATGATGTCTTGTTCTGTCGTGCTCATGGGAGAATGCCTCCGGCGGCCGGGCTGCCGCCCGGACCTGCCCGGGGGGAATGATTCCCCCCGGACCCCCCCAGTGCGGCGAACGCCACGGCTTCGCCGCGCCGTCCGCCGTCCTGTGGGCGTCAGGCGCTTTCTTGGCGAAGGCCTGACGTACCCGCTCTGTGTTTTTCAAATAGCTGTATCACAGCAAACGATTGATGCCTTTTTGAAGCCCAAAGGAGGGTGCCGATACAATGTCTGGGGCCCGCTGATGGAACAATAAGGAAGGCTTATTATTTCATCATGTTGCGAAGTAAGGCAGTCGCATCCTGCGGCAGGGTTCCAGACGGCCCCCGTCCCCGTTACGAAAGTTTTGGGAGAGGGAGGGGGGAGGGAGCAACCTTTCTGAAGAAAGGTTCTCCTTTGCCTCCCCAAGCCTCATTCCCCTTTTTTCCTAGGGCCTGTTCACGAAAACAAAGAATAAATATATTTTTTACAGATGGTTATCCTTGTTTTTTTGGGCTCTGTTATAGTTTGTGGTTGTTTCATCTTCACAGTACATTGAAAATACAGCCTTTTTCTCCAGTTTTCCTCTTGGCGGGAACTACGGATAAGGCATTTTGCTTGGATCCCCCCTCTCGGTTCGCGCCGGGAGGGGCGGGAGCTACGGATAAGGCATTTTGCCGGGTATCCCTTTGGAGCAAGGAAAAAAGCATCAACCATTTTCTATAACACAGCCTATTTTTTTGAGCAGTGCTGCATTTTCCTTCAACCCTCTTCAGTCATGGGAAAAATTCAGCAGAGTGTGAACATGCCCTAGGAGCTGTCTCTAAATAAGTTCTCGACTTTTCGTCTTTCTGTTGTTTTGATGTCTGGCATGAGCAGACACGATATTTCAGACGAAAAATGGGCC
>NZ_DBMAFI010000084.1:0-12973 GCF_057864385.1 Bilophila sp.
AGCCCAATATGGGGATTTAGCGGATATTGGGGAGGGGAAGGGGAACCCTTCTGGAGAAGGGCTTCCCCTTCCCCTCCCCAAACCCCTCCCTTTCCCCTCCTAAGACTTTCGCTTGGTGGGGAGGCTGCGCCGGAGGGAGTCCCTTCCGCGCTGTGAGGTGGGCGTTGTGGATTTCACCTAAGTATTTGTTGAGGGGGGTCCCTTCCGGCTGCAAGGGTTGGCTGGGTTCCTCTTTTGGGGCCCGATGCAGTCCTTTTTGGCTGTGGGATAGGTTTCATGGACTCCTTCAAGGGGGTCCCGATGGAGCCCCTCCCCGTTGTGGGGGGATGGGTTTCCCCAGCCCCGCTTGTTGGAGCGGGCCTTGGATCGTTGTTGGGGCAGCCGGAGCGGTTGGGGACGGCGGGACGCGGACTGTGCATTGATGGGCAAGCAAAATGCGGATGCCCGCATTTTCCGATATACCTATTATTAAACCAAAGTATTGGAGAACGGTTCGATGAACACGGAAAGCAAGAAAGTTTTGGTTGGCGAAGGCGTGAAGTTTGAACGTATCCGTCGCATCACCGGGTACCTCGTCGGTACCGTGGATCGTTTCAACAACGCCAAACGCGCCGAAGTTGAAGACCGCGTGAAGCACTGCAAGATCGGCTGCTGCGGCAACTAGGTCACCCGTTTGGGGAGCCCCTCCCGTTTCTCCTCGGAATACGGAGGGGTTTTCCCGTGAAAGCGAACAGCCTGCGTCCCGAAAAGGGAACAGGCTGTTTTGCGGCTTTCCCTCCCTCATGATTATGGGGGGCCGCTGCGTATAGGCGGCGCGGCGGCTTCAGAAGGGAAGGGCGGCAGGTTACTCCGAATCAGAGGTTTTGGTATGAGCGACGAAATACGCATATCCGGCATTGTCGAGGAGTCCATCGTGGATGGCCCGGGCTTGCGCTACGTGCTGTTTACGCAGGGCTGCCCGCACCGCTGCAAGGGCTGCCACAACCCGGCGACGCACCCTTTCGAGGGCGGGCGCATGGTTTCGCCCGACTGGGTGTTTGCGGATGTGCGGAAAAACCCCATCGTGCGCGGGGTGACGTTCAGCGGTGGGGAGCCGTTCGTGCAGAGCGAAAAGCTCGCGCCGCTGGCGGAGCGCCTGCGCGCCGCGGGGTATAACCTGACGAGCTATACCGGGTACCTGTATGAGGAGCTGCTTGCGGACAGCCGGCATATGCCGTTGCTGCGCCAGTTGGATATCCTTGTGGACGGCCCCTTTATACTGGAAGAGAAGTCTTTGGTCATCCGGTTCCGGGGTTCGCGCAACCAGCGCATCATCGACGTGCCCCGCTCGCTGGCGGAAGGCCGCGTAGTCCTCCACCCTGCTATGGATTGAGCAAAGCCCTCCCGCTGTTTCGGGAGGGCTTTTTTTATGGGTTGTATCATGGAAATGGCTGATCCTTTATTTCCCTCAATGCCAAGGGAATAACCAATAAAATCCCCCAATCATAGAGTCCATCAACAGAAAAATGAGAAAAAAAGCCTCTCTTTTCACCATACTGTGGAGATGAAACAACCACATACTATAACGAGCCTTTCCTTTATGGCGATACGGCAGAAAAGGAAGGGCCTTTCAGGGAATAGAATTGATGGCCTCTGTCATGGAATACGATTGTTTTCTTTCCGTATATGGTGAAAACACAGCCCGTTTCCCCTGTTTTTCCGTTGTGGGCCCCAAGGCTGAGGCGTTCCATCGGTTGGTTGTTGTGCGTTTCAGAAAGGCTCTGTCATAGCATATGGTTGTTTTATTTCAGCAGGATGCTGAAAAGAGAGACTTTTTCTCCAATTTTTCCGCTGACGGACTCCATGATGGGGGAACTTTATTGGTTATTTCTTTGGAATCTCAAGAAATAAAACGTCAACCGTTTCCTATGACACAGCCTTCAGAAAAAGCACTGCCAATCGGTTCGTTATGGCACAGCCAAAATAAAGAAGGGGAACCTTGCCGTTGTGGATAGGGGGCAAGGGTTGCGCTGCGTGCTTGTTGAGGGCACATTGGGGATAGGGAGTCTGTAGGGCCTGCCTCCGGTGTGCCCGCCGTTGGTAGAGTTGCTGGAGACATCCGCCTTTTCGATGGTTTTCTAAGAAATGTATTTTAGATTTCATATGGTTAAATAGAAATCACATTGGAAGCGTAAATGTCTCATCGCTGGGCCGCATTGACAGGAAATAAGGTATGCTCGGAATGATGCTGATTGGCCTGCTTGTGCTCGTGTTGCTTGTAATCCCGTTGTGTATCGGTTTTGTAAGCATAATCAGATGGATCATACGCCGGGTGCGCCGGGGTTCCGGCTGTGTTCCGGCTGTCGGGGGAAGGTCGTCCCCGCCGCCGGAGACTGCCGGAGGGGAGGCCGACCGGACGGAACCCCCGATGCCCGGAGGTACGTTTGGGGCCGAAACGTCTGGAGGGCCGGATTTTCCTTTGGAAAAGGCCTTGGAACCCCAGTTGCCCGTGGAGGATGTTATGGGTGTGCCGCACGATACGGACAGGGGCGCGTTGCGGGATCAATTGCCGGGCAAGGCCATGCCGCAAGGAGAATTGAAGGATTCCGTGGTGTTCCGTTACGCTTTGGTGGCGGGCATCGCGCTGTTGCTTCTGATTCCGCTCCTGATGGTGGAAAGCCTCGTAGGGGAACGCTCATCGCTGTACCGTGAAGTGGTGGCGGACATCAGCCGGACATGGGGCGGGCTGCAGCAGCTTTCCGGCCCGTACTTGCTGGTTCCGTATACGGAACGTGTGGAGCGGGAACGCGTGGTGCCCGTTGAGGGTGGCGAGGGCAGGCTGGTGCGCGAAACGAGGCTGGAGGCGAGCTATTTCGTCATCCTGCCGTCGCGCCTGTCTTTTGACGCCGTGCTCGACCCCGAATCCCGCCGAAGGGGGATTTACCGGGCGTTGGTATACACGTCCGAGATCGATATTTCCGGGCAGTTTACGTTGCCGTCTAGGGAAGCCCTGACCCGCATCGTCCCCGCGCTGGTCGAAGTGGACTATACCCGGGCCTTTGTGATCACGGGCTTGAGCCATCCGAGCGCGCTCCGCGAGGCGAGCCCGTTCGTTTGGGCCGGAGTCCCGTACGGCGCCGAGCCGGGCACGCAGCCGTTCGAGAACCTTCCGTCCGGTTTCCGTGTCCCCATTGCGCTGAATACGGGGCAGGGGACGTTTGATTTTTCGCAGCGGCTGGCCTTGAGCGGCAGCAGCGGCATCCGGTTTGCGACGGCGGGCGAGAACACCGAGATCAAGGTGCGTTCGCCGTGGCCGCATCCGAGTTTTCAGGGGCAGGTGCTTCCGGCTTCCTACGAAACGTCGGATACGGGTTTCTCCGCTGTGTGGAGCGTGCCCTCACTGGCGCGCTCGTATCCGAACCTTGGGATGCAGCATACATGGCCGAGCGATTTTATGGAGTTCACCGTCGGCGTGGATCTGTATCAGGCCGGTACGCACTACAAGCTGGTGGAGCGCTCGGTGAAATACGGGGTGCTGTTCATCGGGCTGACCTTCCTTGCGTTCATCGTGTTTGAAATGGGGCTTGGGGCGCGGCTGCATCCTGTGCAGTACGGCATCGTGGGGCTGTCGATGGTGGTGTTCTATCTGGTGCTGTTGTCGTTGTCCGAACATCTGGCTTTCCTGGCCTCCTACCTTTCGGCGTCGGTGTGCATTGTACTGATGGTGTCGTGCTATGTCGGTTTCGCCCTGCGGAATTATAAGGAAGGGATGGGCATAGGCGTATTGCTCGTGGCCCTGTACTCGCTGTTGTACACGATCCTGCAAATGGAGGACTATGCCCTGCTTATGGGCACGGCCCTGCTGCTCGTCATGCTTGCCGCCCTCATGGTGGTTTCCCATAACCTTGCGGGAGGGAGCAGGTAATGTGGCATGTATGGGCTGAGGGAGGTGTGCAGCTCTCCTGAAACAATGATGCATTGCAAAAAGGTGCCCGTCAAAAACAGTATGTAGCGGTTCCTGCGGGAACTATGTTCTATGCAAAACATCCTCCCTGACGCATGTTGGGGAGGATGTTTTGCATTTTTGAATCCGCTTTGATGGGAAAGGGCCTTATTTTATCTTGTCCACAGAGCTTTCTGTATGAAAGAGCGCGCTTCCGTCGATTTTCTGCTTTTCAAGATTGCTTTCCCGCCACGCTTCAAGAATATCCCAGATCCGTAGGGCCTTCTCTACCGCTTTTTGGGGCATGAGCTCTTTATCTGCACTGACAAAACGGCAGGCGGCAATAAAAACGGCCTCTTCCTTTTGGGGTTCCTCAATGCCGCAGAGCCGAATCTTTTCCGCAAGCTGGAGCGCATCCCCTGCCGCGTCGTTAAGCGAGAGTTCCGGGTAGTGGCTGGCGATTTCGCAAGTGCCTATCATGAGGCTTTTGGGTGGGATAGTCATAATTCCTCCTATAAAGGGCATGGAGAGGCGTCTATCCTATTGTCATACCGTTTTCTTGTCATGGTATCTTTCTTTTGGAGAGAAGATACCCTGACATATATTTAAAAATCTATAATTATGGGAACGTCGTTTTCGATAGATGGTATAGAGTTGGTAACCGACACATATAAAAAGATATTAGCGATACAAGCTCCAATACGATGTGCAAAAGGGAATACTCCCAATGTGTAAAAAAGAATGGGCCTGATTGAGCCTCGTGAAAGAGGGCATCCACTTTATTCACATGTTGGGAGGAAAAAATATGATTGAATTGAAGATGATGACGGGCAAGGCCGCACTTCGCCTCGCCAAAGAAGAAAGCGGCTTGACCCAAGGTGAGATAGCGGATCGCCTTGGCGTGTCACACGCTGTCACCAAGCGTTACTTCAATATAAACGATGCCTACATGCCGAGCTTGGAAATGATCCCCCGCTTGTGCGTGGCTTTGGGGAATGACATTTTGGTGCGTTGGCTGGAGGCCCGTCTTCAAGGCGGGGAAAAATTTTCCCGCGAGGAAATAGAGGATGAGATGGTACGCGCGGCGAATGCGTTTGAAGAACTGCGGGCCCTCGTAAACGGGGAAGGCGCCTCTCCTTCCGTGCGGGACATGCAGTACGCCGTCAACAGGCTGGTTTTGGAATTGGGATGTATCCAAGAAATATTGTCCGGGCACTCCCTGCACAGGGTCAGAGGGGCCTCGCCGCTTTGTCCTTGGTGGAAGTTCCTGAAGAAATAGGCGAGGCTCTGTCAGGGTAAACGGTAGATGTTTTCTTTCTTGCAATGCCGGATGGGAATCAGCGAAAGGTCTCAGTCATGGTTTCTTCAGATAAGATATAAATGCACTATGTTAAACATGCCATGTGGATGTGCCGGATACATGCCTGGCAGAGCCGTAAGAAAAAAGGGACGCCCGCAGCGTCCCTTTTGCATCCCCCGCCTCCATCCCCGTTGGTTGGGCGGCATTTCACGGTGGGGCATCCCGTTTTCCAAGCAGGCCGCATCGTGCGGGCCCCGGCTTCCCCCGGCGGTCGTGCGGCTCACCATCAATTCTCGGACAGGCCGCATAGCCTCGGTTTTTCCCCGGCGGGCATGGCGGCTTGCGCCTCGGAGTGGAAGTGGATCTGTCATAGTATGTGATTGTTTCATCCCCACAGTGCGGTGAAAATCCAGTCTTTTCCTTCGGCTTTCCCCTTGGCGGAATCCATAGCCAAGGCATTTTGCTGGTTATTCCTTGAAGTTCCAAAGGAATAGCTCATAAAATGCCCCAATCATGGAGCCCATCAGCGGAAAATCAGAGAGAAAGTATATATTTTCAGCGCACTACAGAAACAAAACAACTATATGTTATGACAGGGCCTAAGTTTCTTGGCCCCGGCGTCCCTCGGCGATTGTGCGGCTCGTCATCAACTTTTGGACAGGCCGCATAGCCTCGGTTTTTCCCCGGCGGGCATGGCGGCTTGCGCTTCGGAGTGGAAGTGGAGCTATCATAGTATGTGATTGTTTCATCCCCACAGTGCGGTGAAAATCCGGCCTTTTCCTTCGGCTTTCCCCTTGGTGGAATCCATAGCCAAGGCATTTTGCTGGTTACTCTTTGAAGTTCCAAAGGAGTAGCTCATAAAATGCCCCAATCATGGAGCCCATCAGCGGAAAACCAGAGAGAAAGTATATATTTTCAGTGAACTACAGAAATAAAACAACCATATGCTATGACAGGGCCTAAGTTTCTTGGCCCCAACTTCCCCCGGCGGTCGTGCGGCTCACCATCAACTTTGGGACAGGCCGCATAACGTTGGTTTTTCCCCGGCGGACATGGCGGCTTGTCAATATCGGCATATCGGCGTTGTTCTTGGCCTGCGGGTTTCCCTCCGGCGGGCTGGCGGCTTTCCCCGGAGGGGGACGGTCAGCGTTTTCCTCCAAGATACCGGACGCACAGGATGGTCATGTCGTCCGAGGCGGCGTTGCCGTCAACATGAACGGACACGTCATCAAGCATATGCCGGAGCACGGAGGCCGGCTCCCGTGACGGCGAGGAGGCGAGGGCGCGGATCATCGCCTCATTGGAGTAGACGTCGCCTTCCGCGTTCATGGCCTCATTCACCCCGTCGGTATAGAGGAAGAGGGTTTCGCCGGGCCGGATCACAGTGCGAAGCAAGGTATAGCTCATGCCTTCCATCGCGCCGACCACGGGCCCGCTGATGCCTTTGAGCCATGCCGTGCCGTCGTCGCTGAGCCGAAGCGGGGGATTGTGCCCGCCGTTGGCGTAGAGCAGTTCCCCGGTATCCAGATCGAGCACGCCGATAAACAGCGTGACGAACATGCACTTGGCATTGTCGCGGGCGAGGTTTTCGTTGACCTCGGCCATGAGGTGTTCCGGCGAGGGATGGGAACCCGCCCGCGAGCGGATGAGGGTCAAGGTCATGCTCATGAACAGCGAGGCGGGCACGCCCTTGTCGGACACGTCCCCGATGATGAAACACAGGTGCCTGTCGTCGAGCATAAAGAAATCGTACAGGTCGCCGCCCACTTCACGGGCGGGGACGAGGCTCGCCGCCAGTGAGAACCGCCCGGCGGCGACGTCCGGGGGCAAGGGTTTGGGCAGAAAGCCCATCTGGATTTCGGTGGCGGCGCTGAGTTCACCTTCGAGGCGTTCGCGGCTGGATGTGGCCTCCATAAGCTCACGGACCCGTGACCGGAGGGTCTTGTCCATGAACATCAGCGAGTTGGCGAGGCTGGCGATCTCTTCGCCGTGTTTGCCGTCTGCGAGGGCGGCGAGCAGGGGCGTCGGGCGTGCGTCCTCCATGAAATCCTGCTCCGGGAGCTTGCGGGCGTAGTCCCCAAGCTTCGCCAGCGGCGAGGTCAGCCGCGTGACCATAAGGAGCGCCACGGGCAGGATGAACAGCGTAGCCGCGAGGATGGCCGCGATGAGCAGGAACGAAAGCCGCTTGCCGGGCGCGCCGGCCTCGTCGGTGTAGACGACGCCGGTGACATACCAATCGAACGGCTTGACGTGGCGCACGAAAAGCAGGGCGTCGCGGGCCGGGGCGCCCCTGATCAGGGAGCTGATCGATGCCTCAACGGGGTTTTCCGGTGTTTCCGCTGCGTTGCGTATATCGGTGATGAGGGGGTTGCCTGTTTTGGGGTTGACGCCGGAGAGGGCGGCGTCCATGCCTTCCGGCCCGATTACCGGGGTGCCTTCGGCGTCCGTGACGAACAGGAAGCCCGAAGGCCCTATCCGCTGTTTCCCGAATTCGTTTTGGAGCTCCCTGATGCTGTCTTCCTTAAGCCGCTGCTGGTGCTCGTCGAGCTTGTCGATGTTGGCCCACAGGCCCACGAGCAGCCCGCCCTCTCCGGGAAGGTACAGGTGCGTCCCGTAGAGCCGCTGTTTTTTGCCCCCGGCGTCCCACTGGACGAAACAGGTTGCGGGGAGGCCCTTTTCTGCGAGGGCGCGCATGGCGGGGCCCACGGGACGGTCTTTGATGTCGCGGAGGCGGTAGGGGTTGTCATCCTTCTTCAGATCGCCGCGCACGAGCCTGATCTCACCGTTGGGGCCGAGCGCCGTGAGGCTGATCCCCTCAGGCAGGGGGAAACTTTGCATGATTTTAAAGCGTTCGGATGGATCATGCACCAGCGTGGTGATGAGTTTCGCCAGCCAGCCGAGGTTGTTCTGGAGCGCGACGGCCTGATCCGCCTTGCTGCGGAACAGGATCTGGTAGCGATCCGTCACGTTGAATGCCGCGAGGGCAACGGTGTTCACGCTGCTTCGGCGCTGTTCCTCCAGCATGGTTCTTTTCACGCTGTACATGGAGAACAGGCCCACCCCCACAGCGAGCAGGATCAGCGACCCCGCGACGAGCAGCACCAATTTATTCTTTGTGGACAGGATCATCGTTCGTCTCAGGGCTGGTTGCCACGGGCGCGCGCCCGCCTTGCCGGGTCGCCCCATTCCGGCGTCCTTTGTCTAGCATCCTTTTCTTTGGGAAGGAATACACGCCGCGCTTCTGGAAAGGAAACCCCGTCCCTCTCCCACCCTTGGCTCCCCAAGCCCCACAGTCCCGCGCCCGGAAAAGGCGGCATCCAAAAACATAAGCCCGGAACGCATTGGAATCTATTGCCCCTTCACACAAGTGTCAAACGGCGATGGTTCCCTGTACGGCGTTTGGGGATTCCGCCCCTTCCGCCTCCCCCTGTCCATTGCCGGGAGGCGTAGGCATGGCACAAGAAAACCATAGGGCCGGGCCTTCCGGCCTTATGGGGAGCCGTCCGCCTTTTCGATGGTTTTCTAAAAATTCGTTTTGAATTTCATATGGTTGAAAATACGGCTTTCATTGCGGAAGCGAATGTCTCCTTATGGGGGATCTGTTGCACAGAAGAGGAATCTGTGGCACCACCGGAACCCGTTCTGAAAGGGATGCGGGAACAGTTTTTTGGGCCCCGGCCTTTCCGGGAGGCGGCCCCAAAAAGGCCAGCCCCGCCGCATTGATGAAACCCCGCCGTTACAGCAGGAAGGAATGGCATGGATACATGGCTTGAGTGGATTGGTTTTTTGTGCATTGCCCTTGCCGCAGGATGGTTCTTTTTCCATAAGCGGATGGCGGAAGGCGAACTCGCGGAGAAGGAAGAGGACGCACGGAAGAACGCGCCGCTTTTCTCCTCAGGCGAGGGGATTTGCGGGCAGGATGATGGAGATGGCGGGGACGGCGATGCCGATGGGGACGGGGGGGATGACTGAGGCGGCTTCCGGGGGCCGCTGGGCCGCCTAGCCAAGGCGTTTGCTTGGGGCGGCATGGTCGGGCCGCATGTGGAAAGCGCCCGCACCCTCCCATAGGGCAAAGGCCTTTCCGGGCGGCATCTGAAAGGGCCTTTGCCGTTTTTGGGCGCTGGAAGCCGCTATTCGCGCTCAAGCCCCTTCACGTCGATGCGATATTTGCGGATTTTCGACCAAAGGGTGCTCGGATTGAGGCCGAGGAGTTCGGCGGCGCCGTCCCGCCCGGAGATTTTGCCGTTGGTGCGGTTGAGCGCCTTAATGATGTGGCTGACGGTGACCTCGTTGAATGTCTGGAATGGTTCCGCATGGCCCTTTTTGCTGTCCGGCTCCTGCCCGCCCTTTGGGGGAGGGGCGTCAAAGGCGCGATCGCCGGAATGTTCGGAAAGGATATTCAGGAAATTATCGGTAAAGACGGGCTGGAGGCAGGAACAAACGTCGAGATGTTCCTGCGTGTAGTTGTCCATGCCTACTGATATTACGGCCATCGTAACGCTTGTTTCCTTCAGCATATT
Organism: Bilophila sp.; assembly: GCF_057864385.1. Classification (NCBI taxonomy): domain Bacteria; kingdom Pseudomonadati; phylum Thermodesulfobacteriota; class Desulfovibrionia; order Desulfovibrionales; family Desulfovibrionaceae; genus Bilophila; species Bilophila sp. Next base: position 9,743 of record NZ_DBMAFI010000084.1, read on the forward strand.
GAACGTCAGGGGGATGTATATGGCGGATGTGTCCACCTTATAGACGGAACGGTGCACGTCGGCATACGCGCAGGTTTCATGTCCTGTAAAGATTTTTAGATTGAAGGCGCCTTCGCTGAAAAAGTGCTTCTCAGTCCTCAACCGCACCATACTTTCCTGAGAAATGGAAAAATGGTCGTTGACGTTGAAGGCGGATGTTTTGCCGCATTCTGCCAATTTGGCAATGGCCCCCTCCACGGATCGGAAGAGGAACACGGAGGAGACGGGCATCATCATGGAGAGGAACACCGCCGCCCTCTTTACGAAGAAGTCCAAGGACGCATCGGACAAAACAGAATTGATGAACTTTCTGAAGATTTCTTCAGGCGGGTACCTCATGGCTCAACCTCTTCCCCTGTGCGCTATGCGTATTTTCTCCATTATAAGGTAGCCAGCTTGAATGGACGTAGGGATACGTTTTCCCGTCTGGCCGCGTTCCGGAAGGGAACGGCGGAGGAGAAAGATTATTCTTTTTGTTTTATAATATATGGAAAAGAAAAACCATCTTTTTCCGTTCCGTTTTATAAAACGATATAGGCGGGCGACTCTTTTTATAGAGACGCATGCAATGCCATGACGTCGAATGGTTCCTTGCCCGCCTTTGTAAAATGATTTCCTGTAGAGAACCCCCGTTCTTTTTTATGGCTGTCCCCCTCCAAAGGCATATTTTCTATCATGCTGAAACAATGGATTCTTTGTATGTTTTCCCTCTGAGGCGGCAAGGACGGGCAGGGAAAGGGCCAAGGATGAAACGCCCGCAAAGGCGGGAAGACGTTGCCGGGCACAGCGTTTTTTCGTCGGGGCTCCAGAAGCCTCATCTTGCGGGGTCCGTGTTTCCAACGGGTTATTCCAGCAGTAGAAAAGGGCTCCATAGAGGCGTTTGCCCGGCCGGTGAGGGGCCGTTTCCCTGATGCTTACTGCGCGTCCGGTGAGGCATTTTCAGATGAGGATGTGAAACGGCGCAATCCGTATCGTGCCCCGCAAAGATGAAAAAACAGCAATCCGCCATAAATCGGAAGGCCGTGCCATAGAAAACGGCTGATGTTTTTTCCTTGAAGCCCCAAAGGGATAACCAGCAAAATGCGTTAGCCGTGGGATTCCGCCAAGGGGAAAAACGGGGAAAAAGGCTGTATGTTCACCGTGCCGTGGAGATGAACCAACCACATGCCATGACAGAGCCGATAGGAAAACCAGCAAGGCTCTGTCATGGCATGTGGTCGTTTTATTTTGGCAGTAGGATGGAACTATAGGTTTTTTATCATGTTTCCCGCTGATAGGCTCCATGATTGGGGCATTTTATTCGTTATTCCTTTGGAATTTCAAGAAAGTATCGACCGTCTTATGGCACAGCCAACAGCAAAAAAGCCATGTGGAGCCTTAATGCGCGTATTGGGATGCGGAACCCGACCTCTTTTTACAGCGGGAAAAGGAGGCCCCGCTCTTGAGATTTTCACCTTTTCGGTGGTTTCCTAAAATGAGTTTTGAATTGGCTCTGTTTATAGTATATGGTTGTTTCATCTCCACAAGTGCGATGAAAAATAGAGCTTTTTTCCTGTTTTCCCCTCGGAGGGAGCTACGGTTAAGGCATTTTTCCGGTTATCTCTTTGTAATTTCAAGGAAAAAAGCATCAACCACTTTCTAGGACACAGCCATTTCATTGAAAATGTGAAGCCTCCCCCTTGAAGGCGTGCAGAGCAAAAGCCGGTTGATCCGAAGATCAACCGGCTTTGTTTCCAGCGCCGGAAGCGCAGCGTTTTTGCAGGCTGGCTGAAGGATGCGGAATCCTTCAGCGGCGGCCTGTTTCATGAATGTTTACGGCAGCATCCACTGCCAGACGGTAGCCTGAAGATAGGTCAGTATGCAGATGAACAGCGTCATGGCGATGCTGTGCCCAAGAGCGAAGCGGAAGAGGTTGCCTTCCTGCCCAATCATGCCGGTGGCGGCTGTGGCCACGCTGATGGACTGGGGCGAAATCATCTTGCCGGTGACGCCGCCGGAGGAGTTCACGGCCACGGCGAGTTCGGGGGGCATGCCCACGGCCTGCGCGGTGGAGCGCTGCATGCCGCAGAAGAGAGCGTTCGACGAGGTGTCGGAGCCGGTCAGGAACACGCCGAGCCAGCCGAGGAGCGGGGCGAAGAACGGGAACAGGCTGCCGGTCTTGGTGAAGCCGATGCCGAGGGTCGTGCTCATGCCGGAGTAGTTCATGAGGAAGGCCAGGCCAAGGATGGTGGCGATGGTCAGCACGGGGAAGCGGAGCTGGTGGATCGTGGAGAAGAAGCAGGACACGGCCTTGCCGAAGCTGTACTTGGGCATAAAGGGCACGGCGAAGAAGCCGGACAGCAGGATGGCGGTTCCGCCCGCGGAGAGCCAGCCGAACTTGAAGAACGCGGGATAGGGGGCTTCGGCGGGCACGATGGGCACGGTACGGTTGACCATGCCGTCAAGCATGGGCCATGCGAAGCCCTTGGTGGCGATGCTGCCGCTGATGCTGTCGAGGAACGTCTTGAACTGCGGCAGGCCCCAGAAGAACACCATGACCGCCAATATGATGAACGGCACCCATGCGCGGATGACTTCACCGAAAGAATAGCCCTTCCCGGTCAGCACGGTGGGCTTTTCGCCCTCGAAGCGCCAGATGGTGGAGGGCTTCCAAAAGCGGAGGAGGATTACGAGGCCGACGATGGTGATGATGGCGGACATGATGTCCGGCAGGGTCGGGCCGTGGTAGTTCGAGAACACGAACTGCGAAAGGGCGAAGCAGAGGCCGGCCACGAGGATGGCGGGCAGCACTTCGAGGCTCCGCTTGAAGCCGCACATGGTCACGCACAGCCACAGCGGCACGACCACGGACAAGAAGGGAAGCTGGCGGCCCACAATGGCGCTGATGAGGTTGGGATCAAAGCCGGATACCTGCCCCGCCACGATGACCGGCACGCCGATGGCGCCGAAGGCGACGGGCGCGGTATTGGCGATAAGGCATAGCCCAGCGGCGTACAGAGGGTTGAACCCGATGCCCGCGAGCATGGCGGCGGTGATGGCTACGGGAGTGCCGAAGCCTGCGGTGCCTTCAAGGAACGCGCCGAAGGCGAAGGCGATGAACAGCGCCTGCAGGCGGCGGTCATCGGTGAGCCGGGCCAGCGAGTCCTTGATGATCTCGAATTCGCCGGACTCCACGGTCATGTTGTACACCCA
>NZ_DBMAFI010000085.1:0-12661 GCF_057864385.1 Bilophila sp.
GGCGACCGGGAAAATCTGAAAGGAGGACGGCCCTATGAAACAGGGTGCATTGATTTTTGACGAGCAGGCAGACCGTTACGACATCCGCTTTGATCTGGCAGACTACTACGGCGGGCTGCACTGTGGGGAAACCTTTGACGTGATGGTGGGCGGCAGGTGGAAGCCCACCCGCATTGAGATGGCCGAGGACTGGTATCTGGTAGGCGTCCGCGCCGACGACCTTTCCGGCCTGCGGGTGCGGATTTAATCGGGGGCAACCGGCGAAAGCGGCTGTCCCTTTTCTGTTTCCTGCGGCGGCTTTCGGTGCCACCTTAACCACACCACCGCGCTTCTGCGAAAGGAGGGATAGCGATTGCAGGAAGAAGTAGACCAGAAAACCATAGCGTTAGCGGTGAAAACCGGGAAGCTGACCGGCCAAGTGCTGCAAGCGGCCATGAAGAAATTTCTGGCCGCCCGGCAAAAGGGCAAAGCCAAGCCCCACCACGGCCACCAAAGCCTGCGGCAGCTCAAAAAGGACGGTTCGGCCCTCTCCAACATCGAGATCACCGACGCGAATATTGGCCTGTTCAAGCCCTGCGCCAAGAAATACGATATTGACTACACGTTGCGGAAAGACAGTTCCACCCACCCGCCGCGCTATATCGTGATTTTCAAGACCAAGCAGGCCGACAATCTGGAACAGGCGTTCAAGGAGTTCACGGCCAAGAAGTTAAGCCGGGAGGAACGGCCCTCAATCCGAAAGACCCTATCCGCCCTGAAACAAAAGGCTGCGGCCAAGACGCAGCAGCGGGCCAAGGAGAAAGTCAAGGAAAGGGGGCTGTCACTGTGAAACCAGAGGTAAAAAAACTGATCCTGTCCAATCTCCCGTACCTGATTTTCGTTTACCTGTTCGGGAAGCTGGGGCAGGCATACCGGCTGGCGGCAGGCGTAGACTTGTCGGAAAAGCTGCTGCACTTCATGGACGGCTGTTCGGCGGCCTTTGCAAACGCCGCCCCCAGCTTCCACCCTTTTGACCTGCTGATCGGCGTCGCCGGTGCCGCCGCCCTGCGGCTCATGGTGTACTGCAAAAGCAAGAACGCCAAGAAATACCGCAAGGGCGAGGAATACGGCAGCGCCCGTTGGGGGACGGCCAAAGACATTGCCCCGTACATCGACCCCAACTTTGACAACAACATTCTGCTGACGCAGACGGAACGGCTCACCATGAACAACAGGCCCAAAGACCCCAAAACCGCGAGGAATAAAAATGTTCTGGTAATCGGCGGTTCCGGCTCCGGCAAGACGAGATTTTTTGTGAAGCCCAACCTTATGCAATGCGTGTCCAAGGACTACCCGACCTCATTTGTGATAACCGACCCCAAGGGCAGCCTGATCAGTGAGGTGGGCCAGCTTTTGCAGCGCAGCGGCTACCGCATTAAGGTTTTGAATACCATCAATTTTTCAAAATCCATGCGGTATAACCCGTTCCGCTACATCCATTCGGAGAAAGACATTTTGAAGCTGGTAAACACGCTGATCTGCAACACCAAGGGCGAGGGCGAAAAATCCGCCGAGGATTTTTGGGTAAAGTCGGAACGGCTTTTGTATTCGGCCCTGATCGGCTATATCTGGTACGAAGCGCCGGACGAGGAAATGAACTTCACGACGCTGCTTGAAATGATAAATGCGTCGGAGGCCCGCGAGGACGACCCGGAATTTCAATCCCCGGTAGACCAGATGTTTGAACGGCTGGAAGCAAAAGACCCGGATCACTTTGCTGTGCGCCAGTACAAGAAATTCCTGTTATCCGCTGGCAAGACCCGTTCCTCGATTTTGATTAGCTGCGGCGCACGTTTAGCGCCATTTGACATCCAGGAGGTGCGGGAGCTGATGGAGGACGACGAACTGGAACTTGACACCATCGGGGACGAGAAAACGGCGCTGTTCCTCATAATGAGCGACACCGACACCACTTTCAATTTCATTCTGGCAATGGTACAGAGCCAGCTTATCAACCTGCTTTGTGACCGGGCCGATGATAAATACAGCGGGCGGCTGCCCGTCCATGTACGGATGATTTTAGACGAGTTTGCGAACATCGGCCAGATACCGAACTTTGACAAGCTCATTGCCACCATCCGAAGCCGGGAAATTTCGGCATCCATCATTCTGCAAAGCCAGTCGCAGTTAAAGGCGATTTACAAGGACGCTGCGGAAATCATTTCCGACAACTGCGATTGTACGCTTTTCCTTAGTGGGCGGGGCAAAAACGCCAAGGAGATCGCTGACGTGCTGGGGAAAGAAACCATCGACAGCTACAATCAGAGCGAGAACCGGGGCGCGCAGACTTCCCACGGACTGAACTATCAAAAATTGGGAAAGGAGTTGATGTCACAGGACGAAATCGCAACAATGGACGGAGGCAAGTGTATTTTGCAGGTGCGCGGCGTGAGGCCGTTTTTCAGTGAGAAATACGACATCACCAAGCATCCCCGGTATAAATACCTTTCCGACGCCGACAAGAAGAACACCTTTGACGTGGACAGATATTTGTCGTCCATGCGCCGGAAGAAAAAGCGCGTGGTATCAGAGGCGGAAACCTTTGAGCTGTACGACATTGACCTGTCGGATGAAGATATGGCCGCCGAATAAGGTGGCTGGCATAGAAAGGAGCCTGACCCTATGGAACACTCGGACGAACTGACATTTGCGGAATACTTCAAATCCAGATATGACCTATTCCGGGGATTGATTACTTTTACTGTCGCTATGCAATGGTTGATCGACCATGATTTTGCAGAACCGACAGACAACGATGCCCGGCTGATGGACATTGAGGTGTCCAGACAAATGTGTGACGTGTGGGGAGAGCTTTATGTTCTTACCCTGCGGGAATGGCTGGACGGCCAATAACTCCGGGCCGCCTGCGGATTGTGACGTGCTGCTGGATATGACCGGCAGCTTTTTTGTACCCAAAACCACATCACAATCTGAATTTATGGAGGTAAATGTATGGAATTTTTCAATAGCGCAGTTGATACTTTGCAGACTATCGTGATCGGCCTCGGCGGTGCCCTCTGTGTGTGGGGCGGCGTGAACCTGCTGGAAGGTTACGGGCAGGATAACCCGGCATCCAAAAGCCAAGGTGTGAAGCAGCTCGTTGCGGGCGGTGGTGTCGCCCTGATCGGCCTGACCCTTGTTCCCCTGCTGTCCGGGCTGCTGGGCTGATGGCCCCGGCCCTGTCCGAACCGTAACCACTGACACGACATGAAACCTGAAATAAACCCCGCCGCGCCCTCTCGTTTGAACCGGGAGGGCGCGGGAAAGGAGGTGTACCCCTATGATTGGTGATCTCATTGGGGATTGGCTGAAAGGCATTTTAATTGACGGCATCATGGGCAACCTCTCCGGCCTGTTCAACACGGTAAATACCAAAGTCGGGGAAATCGCTTCCGACGTGGGGACGACGCCGCAGGCATGGAACGGCGGCATTTTTAGTATGCTGCAATCCCTGTCCGAAACGGTGATTGTCCCCATAGCGGCGGCCATCCTTGCCCTTGTCATGTGCTATGAGCTGATCGAAATGATTGTCGAGAAAAACAATATGCACGACTTCGACAGCTCTATGTTCTTTCGCTGGATGTTCAAATCTGCCTTTGCCATCCTCATTGTGACGAACACATGGAATATCGTCATGGGCGTATTTGACGCCACCCAAGCCGTCGTCAACCAGAGCGCCGGGGTAATCATCGGGGAAACCAGCATCGACTTTGACACGCTGCTTCCCGATCTGGAAAGCCGCCTTGAAGCAATGGACATCGGGCCGTTGCTGGGCTTATGGTTCCAGACCCTTGTTGTGGGGCTGACGATGAACATTCTATCCATCTGCATTTTCCTTGTGACCTACGGGAGAATGATTGAAATATACGCCGTGACCGCGCTGGGGCCGATCCCCCTTGCCACGCTGGGAAACGCGGAGTGGCGCGGCATGGGCCAAAACTATCTGAAATCCCTTTTGGCGCTGGGCTTCCAAGCGTTCCTGATTATGGTTGTCGTCGGCATCTATGCGGTGCTGATACAGGAAATCGGGACGGCGGAGGACATTTCCGGCGCGATCTGGGGCTGCATGGGCTACACGGTGCTTTTGTGCTTCTGCCTGTTCAAGACGGGAAGCATCAGTAAAGCAGTTTTCACAGCCCATTGACGTTGAAATTTTTACGCAGGAGGAAAAAGACTTATCGAGGAACCACAGAAATATCACATCATATACGCCGATCCGCCGTGGCGGTATGAATGTAAACGAACAGGGGCGGCGGAGCATCACTATCCCACCATGAGCATTGACGAGCTGTGCGCCCTGCCAGTGGGAAAGCTGGCGGAAAAGGACTGCCTGCTGTTTTTGTGGGCCACGTTCCCGCAGCTCCCGGAGGCTTTGCGGCTTATCAAGGCATGGGGCTTTACGTTCAAGACCGTGGCCTTTGTCTGGCTGAAACGGAACAGGAAAAGCCCCTCATGGTTCTATGGGCTGGGCTACTGGACGCGGGGCAATGCGGAAATCTGCCTGCTTGCCAAACGCGGCAAGCCCAAACGCCACAGCGCCGGTGTCCACCAGTTCATTATCTCCCCGGTGGAGGAACACAGCAAAAAGCCGGACGTGACCCGTGACAAGATTGTGGAGCTAGCGGGCGACCTCTCCCGCGTGGAGCTGTTTGCCCGGCAGAAAACGCCGGGCTGGGATGTGTGGGGCAACGAGGTAACAAGCGACCTGACCCTGACCTGATTTTTGAAAGAAACGAGGTGATTTGATTGGCTTATGTGACTGTTCCCAAGGATTTAACCCGTGTGAAATCCAAGGTGGTACTGGGACTGACGAAACGGCAACTGATCTGTTTTGGCGGTGCGCTTCTTGTAGGCGTCCCGCTTTTTTTGTTGATCCGGGGGCGCGTCCCCACCAGCGCCGCCGCGCTGATTATGGTATTCGCCATGCTCCCCGGCTTCCTGCTGGCCCTGTACGAACGCCACGGCCAGCCCCTTGAAGTGGTGGTGTGGCAGATGATCCAGTGCAGCTTCATCCAGCCAAAGGAGAGGCCCTACCAGACCAACAACGCTTACTCTGCCCTTGTGCGGCAGCATCAAATGGAAAAGGAGGTAAATGCCATTGTCCAAAAAGCAAAAGCAAGAGCCGCAGCCAAAGACGCCGGTAAAGCTCACCCGCGCCGAAAAGAAAGAAATTCAGGCCATCATCCGCAAGTATAAGGGCGACGGCAGGCCCCATTCGGCGCAGGACAGCATCCCCTATGAGGCCATGTATCAGGACGGAGTGTGCCGGGTGACGGCCAACACGTTCAGCAAGTGCATCGAGTTTGCCGACATCAGCTATCAGCTCGCGCAGGCCGACACGAAAACCGCTGTCTTTGAAAACCTGTGCGACCTTTACAACTATCTGGACGCTTCCATCCACGTCCAGTTTTCCTTTGTCAACCGCAAGATTGACCCCAAGCAGTACGCCAAGAGCTTTGAGATCAGGGCGCAGGGGGACGACTTCGACGACATCCGGGCCGAGTACACCGGCATCCTGCAAGACCAGCTTGTGAAAGGCAACAACGGCCTGCAAAAGCGCAAGTTCCTGACCTTCACCATTGAGGCCGACAACCTGAAAATGGCCCGCGCCCGCTTGCGCCGGATTGAAACCGACCTGCTGGGGTACTTCCGCACGATGGGGGCCGTGGCATGGGTGCTGGACGCGAAAGAACGGCTGGAAGTCATGCACAGTATCTTCCACCCGGACGGGGAACCGTTTCATTTTGACTGGAAGTGGCTGGCCCCGTCGGGGCTTTCCACCAAGGATTTCATTGCCCCGTCCTCGTTCCGCTTCGGCAATGCCCGGATGTTCGGGCTGGGCGGCAAGTACGGGGCCGTGAGCTTCCTGCAAATCCTCTCCCCGGAGCTGTCGGATGAAATGCTGGCCGACTTCCTGAATACGGAAAACGGCATCGTCGTCAATCTCCATGTGCAGGCCATCGACCAAGGGGAGGCCATTAAAACCGTCAAGCGGAAAATCACCGACCTTGACGCCATGAAGATACAGGAGCAGAAACGGGCTGTCCGCAGCGGCTATGATATGGACATCCTTCCCAGCGACCTTGCCACCTACGGGCAGGACGCGAAAGAGCTTTTGAAAACCTTACAAAGCCGAAATGAACGGATGTTCCAGCTTACCTTTTTGGTGTTGAACACTGCCGACACCCGGCAGAAGTTGGAGAACGAAATCTTCTGGGCCTCTGGCGTGGCGCAGAAATACAACAATTCCCTTGTCCGGCTGGACTACCAGCAGGAACAGGGCCTTATGAGCAGCCTGCCGCTGGGGGCCAGCCACATCAAGATCGAGCGTTCTTTGACAACTTCCAGCGTGGCCGTGTTCGTGCCGTTCGTGACGCAGGAGCTTTTTCAGGGCGGCAACGCCATGTATTACGGCATCAACGCCAAGACCGGCAACATGATTATGCTGGACAGAAAACGGGCGCGCTGCCCCAACGGTTTGAAGCTGGGGACGCCCGGCAGCGGCAAGTCCATGAGCTGTAAATCCGAGATTTTGAGCGTGTTCCTCTGCACCCAGGACGACGTGTATATCTGTGATCCAGAGGCCGAGTATTATCCCCTTGTGCAGCGGCTTCATGGGCAGGTGGTAAAGCTGTCGCCCACCAGCAAATCCTATGTGAACCCGCTGGACATCAACCTGAATTATTCGGAGGATGAAAGCCCGCTGGCCTTAAAATCCGACTTTGTGCTGTCGTTCTGTGAGCTTGTCATGGGCGGAAAGAACGGGCTGGAAGCCATCGAAAAGACGGTGATTGACCGGGCGGTGCAGGTGATCTACCGGCCCTATCTGGCAGACCCCCGCCCGGAGAATATGCCGATCCTTTCGGACTTGCACAAAGCCCTGTTAGACCAGCATATCCCGGAGGCCGACCGGGTGGCGCAGGCCCTTGACCTGTATGTGAACGGTTCCCTGAACGTGTTTAACCACCGCACCAACGTCAACATCGAAAACCGCATTGTGGCCTTTGACATTAAGGAATTAGGCAAGCAGCTCAAAAAGCTGGGGATGCTCATTGTCCAAGACCAGATTTGGGGCCGCGTGACCCAAAACCGCAGCCAAGGCAAGGCGACGTGGTACTTCTGCGACGAGTTCCATTTGCTTTTGCGGGAGGAACAGACGGCGGCCTTTTCCTGCGAGATTTGGAAGCGTTTCCGAAAATGGGGCGGCGTCCCGACAGGTGCGACGCAGAACGTGAAAGACCTGCTTTCTTCCCCGGAGATTGAGAACATTTTGGAGAACAGCGACTTTATCTGCCTGTTAAATCAGGCGTCCGGCGACCGAAAAATCCTTGCGGAACGGCTGAACATTTCCCCGCAGCAGCTACGGTATGTGGACAATTCGGAACCCGGCGAGGGGCTTTTGATTTACGAGAATGTAATCCTGCCCTTTAAGAACCCCATCCCGCAGAACACCCAGCTTTACAGGATTATGACGACCCGGTTAGGCGAGGGGGCCACGGTATGAGCAGGCTTACACATTTCAGCCTGTTCAGCGGGATTGGGGGAATTGACCTTGCCGCAGAGGCGGCTGGATTTACTACGGTATGCCAGTGTGAGTGGGCGGATTTCCCGACCACCGTACTCAACGCGCACTGGCCGACAGTACCTAAATTTCGGGATATTACAACAGTGACGAAGGAGGCGTTTTTTGAAAAGACAGGACAACGAACCGTTACGCTCATCTCCGGGGGATTTCCCTGCCAGCCGTTTTCCAGCGCCGGAAAACAGCGGGGCTTCAAAGACGAAAGATACCTGTGGCCTGAAATGCTCCGGGTTATCCGGGAACTGCGCCCCCATTGGGTGCTTGGCGAAAATGTTGCTGGCTTCATCAATATGGGGCTCGACAAGACGATCCTTGACCTGGAAACAGCCGGTTACGCCGTTAGGGTATTCGTACTACCTGCTGTTGCCGTCGGCGCATGGCATGAGCGCAAAAGAACTTTCATCATCGGCGCTTCTTCTTCCAACACCCCTTGCCAGCGACACGGGGGATGTGGGGGAAAATCTGGACGTGCGGATGTCGCCGTCCGGGAGTTTCAAGAAATACAACCCCAGCGGGGCCGCATGGACGGCGCGGCTGTCATGGACAGTTTATCGTCTGGTAGGGTGCCCGCCCGGCAACGTGAAATTAAATCCCGACTGGGTGGAATGGCTGATGGGATTCCCCCAGAGATGGACGGACATTCCATGTGGGCCGAAGAACCCAAAACTATCCCGTACCTAATCAGCGACCCGCCGCAGAGTGTGGCGAAACGATTAAAGACATTAGGCAATGCCGTTGTTCCGCCGCAGGTATATCCTATCCTGCGGTATATCTCTGATATTGAAACCGGGCGCTGCCTGAACTGGTGCGTTTCATTGAAAGGAGGTGGTTTGCCGTGAAGCCCTTAAAACCCCGTGACAAGGTGACACAGCGCATGACCCGCGACGGGCTGACGCTGGATAACCAGACCACCGGCGAGAGCGTCAACGTGTCCAGCCGGGAGGCCGAGCAGGAATATACCGCCGAGCCGGGCGGCGCTGCGGAAAAGGTACTGGAACGGGCCGGGGACATCCGCGACCGCCGCAAGGCGAAACGGGCGGCCAAGGACGCCGGGGACGTGGTAACGGAGGCAGGCGAAGCCCTGCACCGGCCATCTTCCTGGCTGCAATTTACCACCGCAGAACGGGCCGACCCCCGGCTTTCCAAGTACGTCCGCAAGGCAGAAAAACAGGCGGATAAGCTGGACGCCGCCAAAGACGCGCTGCCGAAAAAGCGCGTCGTCACCAAGGAAACCGTCTATGACGAGGCATCCGGCAGGGCCAGAACCAAGCTGCGCTTTGACAAGGTGGAGAAGCCCGCGCCCCAGCTAAAGCCCAACCCCATGAGCCGCCCGGTTCAGGAAGCCGGGCTGTTCGTCCACGGCAAAATCCACGAAGTCGAGCATGAAAACGTGGGCGTGGAGGGCGGTCACAAGGGGGAGGAACTTGCGGAACGGCAGGCGGGCAAGGCCATCCGCAGCGGCATCCGCCACCATAAGCTCAAACCCTACCGGGCCGCAGCCAAGGCGGAACGGAAATCCATTGCCGCCAACGCCGAGTATATCTACCAGAAATCTTTGCGGGATAACCCGGAGCTGGCGCAGGCGGTAAGCAACCCCGTGTCCCGGTTCTGGCAGAAACAGAAAATCAAGCGCGATTATGCCAGAGCAGCGAGGGCCGCAGGTCAGACGGCACAGGGTGCGGCGGGAGCCGCCGCCAAGACCGCACAGGCCAGCGCCGCAGCCGCGAAAAAGGCCGCAAAGAAAAGTGAAAAGGCCGCGTCCTTTGTGGCCCGCCACTGGAAAGGGGCGCTGGTGATCGGCGGCGTGGGCCTTTTGCTGCTGATGATTATGGGCGGTCTGCAATCCTGCACCGCCATGTTTGGCGGCACCGGGACGGGGCTTGCGGCCACGTCCTATCTGTCCGAGGACGCGGATATGCTGGGGGCAGAAGCCGCCTACGCGGAGTTGGAGGCCGACTTGCAGCACGAATTGGACAACTACGAAAGCCTGCACCCCGGCTATGACGAGTACCGCTATGATCTGGACGACATCGGCCATGACCCCTATGTGCTGACCTCTATCCTGTCGGCGCTTCACGGCGGGGCCTACACGCTGGATGAAGTACAGGGCGACCTTGACCGGCTGTTTGGGCTGCAATACACCCTGACGCAGACCATTGAAACGGAAACCCGCTACCGCACCGAAACGAGGACGGACAGCGAGGGCAACACCTACACCGTGGAAGTGCCGTACACCTACTACATCTGCAACGTGAAACTGGTAAACAACGACCTGTCCCACCTGCCTGTTTCCATTATGAACGAGGAACAGTTGAGCTTCTACGCCGCCTATATGCAGACGTTAGGCAACCGGCCCGACCTGTTCCCAAGCGGCAGCTACCCCAACGCATCCACCGTCAAAGAGCCGACCTACTATGAAATCCCGCCGGAGGCTTTGGAGGATGAAACCTTTGCGGCCATGATTGCGGAGGCAGATAAATACGTCGGCTATCCCTACGTGTGGGGCGGTTCCAGCCCGTCCACTTCCTTTGATTGCAGCGGATTTATTTCGTGGGTAATCAATCATTCCGGCTGGAACGTGGGCCGCCTGACGGCGCAGGGGCTTTATAACATCTGTACCCCCGTCACAGCGGAGCAGGCAAAGCCCGGCGACCTTGTGTTTTTCGTCGGCACCTATGACACCCCCGGCGTGTCCCATGTGGGGCTGTATGTGGGTAATTCCGTGATGTTGCATTGCGGCGACCCCATCAGTTACACGAACCTTAATTCAAGTTACTGGCAGCAACATCTTTATTGTTACGGGCGTCTACCTTGACGCCAGAAAGGAGCGTTTTTCTATGGCAACCAACAAACTTGACCGTATCGAACGGGATATTGAGAAAACCAAAACCAAGATCGCGGAACTGCAAAAGCAGCTTCGGGAGCTGGAAGCGGCCAAAACCGAACAGGAAAATTTGCAGATCGTCCAGCTTGTGCGCGGCCTGAACATGACCCCGCAGGAGTTCGCCGTCTTTGTGAGAGGCGGCGCTTTGCAGGCACCCCCAGCCCCGCAGCCGGAGTTTGAACAGGAGGACAATGCCGATGAAGAATAAGAAAATCATCCGTACCTTTGCCGCGACGCTGGCCGTTATGCTGTGCTTTGCGGCCTTTTCCACCACCGCCTTTGCCGGGGGCGTTGACCCTGACCCGGAACCGCTGCCGGAAACCACGGAGGCCCCGGAAGAAGTGCCGGAGGAAACCGAGGAACCCACCACCGGGGGGATCGAGATGGAGCCGGAGGGCGTACCCGTCACCCCGGAGGGCAATGCCGCACTGGTGGATGATTTCTACGGCGATAAACAGCTTATTACCGTTACCACCAAGGCAGGCAACTATTTTTATATCCTGATCGACCGGGCCAACGAGGACAAGGAAACATCCGTCCATTTCCTCAACCAAGTGGACGACGCCGACCTGCAAGCACTGTTGGAGGACGGCGAGGCGGAGCCGGAGGTTTGCACCTGTGCGGAGAAATGCGAGACCGGGGCTGTCAACACCGCCTGCCCGGTCTGCAAAAATAACCTGACCGCCTGTGTGGGTGCAGCGCCGGAGGCCGAGGAACCGGCAGAAACCGCCGAGCCGGAGGACGAAGCCGGAAACAGCATGGGCGGCCTGATTGTGTTCCTTGTGGTACTGCTCATTGGCGGCGGCGCGGCCCTTTACTTCTTCAAGTTTAAGAAGCCGAAAGCCAGCACCAAGGGCAATGACGATCTGGACGAATACGACTTCGGGGAGGACGAGGACGACGACGAGGACGAACCGGCCCCGGAGGTGGACGACGACACCGGCGAGGTGGAGGCCAGACCGTTAGACGATTACCTGCTGGATGAAGATGAACCGAAAAAGGAGGATGAATAATTATGACTTCACATATTCTTGTAATTGCAGAGAAACCGAGCGTCGCCCGCAGCATTGCGGGCGTGATCGGGGCCACCAAGAAACAGGACGGCTACATGGAGGGAGGCGGCTATCTGGTGAGCTGGTGCATCGGTCACCTTGTTTCCCTTGCCGACGCCGGAACCTACGACCCCCGCTATAAGAAATGGGCCTATGACGACCTGCCGATTTTGCCGCAGGAGTGGCAGTACATCATCCCCGCCGAGAAGAAAGGACAGTTTGCCGTGCTGCGCTCCCTGATGGAACACCCCGACGTGACGGGCCTTGTGTGCGCCACCGACGCCGGGCGCGAGGGTGAGCTGATTTTCCGTTTCGTCTACCAGATGGCGGGCTGCAAAAAGCCGTTCAAGCGCCTTTGGATTTCCAGCATGGAGGACGCCGCGATCCGCGAGGGCTTTGCCCACCTGAAACCGGGGGCCGACTACGACGACTTGTATCAATCGGCCCTGTGCCGGGCGCAGGCCGATTGGCTGGTGGGGATCAACGCCACCCGGCTTTTCTCCATCCTCTACCACAAGACCCTGACCGTGGGCCGTGTCCAGACGCCTACCCTCAATATGCTGGTTGACCGGGAGGCCAAAATCAGCAATTTTAAGAAAGAGAAATACCACGTTGTCCATATCGCGGCGGGCGGCATGGAGGCGGCCAGCGACCGCTTTCTGAACCCCGACGACGCCGACGCCACCAAGACGGCCTGTGCAGGAGCGCAGGCCGTTTGTGTATCGGTGAAGCGTGAGAAAAAGACGGAGCAGCCGCCCCGCCTTTACGATCTCACCACCTTGCAGCGGGAGGCCAACCGCCTGTTTGGATTTACCGCCAAGCAGACCCTTGACTACGCCCAGCAGCTTTATGAAAAGAAGCTGCTGACCTATCCGCGCACCGACAGCCAATATCTTACCGACGATATGCAGCCCACAGCGGAAAGCATTGTGTCCGGCCTGTGGCCGCTGCTTTCCTTTGCGGCAGGGCTGGACATTGCCCCGCAGTTTGGCCGGGTGCTGAACAGCAAAAAGGTGTCCGATCACCACGCCATTATCCCCACGATGGAGTTTGTGCAGAAAGGCTTTGACGGGCTGACCGAGGGCGACAAGAAACTGCTGTCCC
>NZ_DBMAFI010000086.1:0-12317 GCF_057864385.1 Bilophila sp.
CTCCAATCTTCTTCTCCTCCTATTTCAACAACCTTCCCAGCGCTTCGTTGACGAGGGCGGGGTTGGCCTTGCCCTTCATCTTGCGCATGACCTGCCCGACGAAGAAGCTGATGAGCTTGGTCTTGCCGCCCTTGTAGGCTTCGGCTTCGGCGGGGTTCTCGGCGATCACCTCGGAGACGGCGGCGTCGATGGCGGAAGTGTCGGACACCTGCACAAGGCCCTTTTCGCGGACATAGGCTTCGGGCATGACGCCGTTGGCGTATACTTCGCTGAAAATATCCTGTGCGATCTTGGCGCTGATGAGGCCGCCGTCAACGATCTTGGCGAGCTCGGCAAGGGCTTCGGGCCTGAGGGCGGAATCTTTAAGAGCCACGCCGGTCTGGTTGATCTCGCGGAGCATGGGGCCGGTCATGTAATTGGCTATCTTGCGCGGCTCGTTGTACAGGGCCACCGCCGCCTCAAACAGATCGGCCTGCGCGCGGTCGGACGTGATGATGTCCGCATCCTGTTCGGGGAGCTTCCACTCTTCCATGAACCGGCGGCGGCGCTGCGCGGGCAGTTCGGGAAGGCTGGCCTTCCAGCTTTCGAGCTGCTCATCCGTGATGTGTACGGGCACGAGATCCGGGTCGGGGAAATAGCGGTAGTCGTGCGCCTCTTCCTTGTCGCGCATGGACATGGTGATGCCCTTCACGCTGTCGAACAGGCGGGTCTCCTGAACCACCTTGTCCCCATCCTCCAAAACATCCTGCTGGCGGGCAACTTCGTACTCAATGGCCTTCTGCACATGGCGGAACGAGTTCAGGTTCTTGAGCTCGGTGCGGGTGCCGAACTCGGCCGCGCCTTTGGGACGGATGGATACGTTGGCGTCGCAACGGAAGCTGCCTTCCTCCATGTTGCCGTCCGTGATGCCGAGGTAGACCACGATGGCGTGCAGGGCCTTGAGATAGGCCACCGCTTCCTCGGCGCTGCGCATATCGGGCTCGCTCACGATTTCGATGAGCGGCACGGCGGCGCGGTTGAGGTCGAGATAGCTATGGTCGCCTTCGTGGATATTCTTGCCCGCGTCGGTTTCCATGTGGATGCGGGTGATGCCGATGCGCTTGGCCTCGCCGCCGACATTGATGTCCAGATGCCCGAATTCGCACAGCGGGCGCTCGAACTGCGAAATCTGGTAATTGTACGGCATGTCGGGGTAGAAGTAGTTCTTGCGGGCGAACACCGAATCGTTGTTGATGGTGCAGTTAAGGGCAAGGCCCGCGCGGGTGGCGTACTCCACGGCGGTCTGGTTCAGGACGGGCAGCACGCCCGGCATCCCGGCGCACACCTCACAGACGTTGGTATTGGGCTCCACCCCGAACGTCGTGGGGCAGGAGCAGAACAGCTTGGATTTGGTGCAGAGGTGGACATGCACTTCAAGGCCGATGACGGTTTCATAAGCGGACATAGGGCGACTCCGAAAGGCCGAACGATTCTCAATATGTTTTCTGACGACACCCCTTTTGCCCTGCCGCACGGCTGACGAAGCGCCTCACCCAAAAAGATGAAAGTCTTGGGAGAGGAAGGGGTGGGGTTCGGGGAGGGGAAGGAGAAGCCTTTCTTCAGAAAGGTTCTCCTTCCCCTCCCCGATTCTCATCTATTTTCCATACAGCTCAGGGTTCAACGTGGGGTCGTTGTACATCTTGAACTGGAAATACAGCTTGGGGGTCTTGGTCCCCTCGACGAACTCGGTGACGAGGTGCTTGACGGCAAGGCTGAGGTCGGCGCGCTGCTCCTTGAGGACTGCGAGCTTCTTTTCGCAGGAGGCGATGTGTTCGGGAGTCACGTCGGTGCGCCTGACCTGCTCGTCCATGTGCCAGATCTTGAGGCTGAGGATGGAAAGGCGGTCGATGGCCATGCCGAGGGATTCCGTATTGATGTGCGGCGCGGGCGAGGCCGGGAGCAGCGGGGAGAGCAGGGCCACGAGGCAGGCGTCCACGCGCTCTATGCGGTCGTTGCGCTCCTGATTGAGCCTGTCGATGCGGTACTTGCAGTCTGCGATGACGTCGGGCGTCACGTCGCGGCGGCGGGCCGTGTCCTCAATGTGCCAGAGCCGGAAATTCCGCAGGTGTTGCGCGCGGACGAGGGCAAGGAGCACATCGGGGGAGGCTGGGGCGTCGGGGGCGACGTCGGCGGCTTCGGGTTCCTGGCTGTGCCAGAGGGCCGTGGCTTCGTTTTGGGCGTCGAAACAGGCATCCAGAAGCGTGAACAGTTGCGTGGGTGTGGTCATGGCTATTCCTGATAGGCGTTGGAGATGGTGGCGTCAAAGAACTTGCCGACGCCGTAGTCGCCGCGGCGGAAGAATTTTTCCGGGCCGGGGCCGACGATCTGGAGTTCGGGATGGGAGCGCTGCATGTCCAGAGCGATGCGCATTTCCTTGGTGCATCCGGTGGAGAAGGTGGCGTCCTTGCCCGACCAGACGGGCGGGACCTTGAGCCCCATGAGCCCGAAGCTGTCCTCGATGTCCTCCATGCTCTGGAAGCGCCAGATGTTGATGAGCCCGCTGCGCTGCACCTGCTCCCACATGAACATGAGATCGTCCCCGTCCATGCCGGGCTCGAAATATTCCGCCGGGTTGATGATGAAGACCTGATCAAGCCGCTCCCGCAGCGACCGGACGAACGTGTCCGCCACCTTGATCGCCGTGGCGGTCTGGCCGGGGATGCTGCCGATGATGCAGCTGTAGAACATCACGGCCTTGCCGCTGTCCTTGGAGGCGCGCATGCTCTTGATGATGGTTCGGGCCTTGGCCGTGAGCGCCTGCTCGCTGAACTTGCGGATGCCGGGCGCATGGGGCTTGAGCTGCATGCGCACTTCGCCGCGATCCTCCCAGAAACAGAAGACGTCACGGGTGAAGAGGTGGCTCGTGCCGAGGAGCACGTCGCGGTTGCAGCGTCCGCGGGCGATGACGGCGTCGCTTTCTTTCCATGCGCGGGCGAAGGTGACCGAGGTGCGGTACAGGTTGAGCCGCTCGCCCGTGCCGTCCGAAATGATGAGCAGGCGGTTTTCCCGCAGGCGGCGGAGCAATTCGTTCTTGGATGCGGCCGGAGCCTTGAACAAATGGGATTCCGGCAGGCTGTCCACCAGCAGGGGGTCACGATCCATGTCCCAGATGGTCGGGGCGTAGTAGACCGGCGCTTCCTTGAGCGTCAGGATGACCTTGTGCCCCAGCCGCAGCAGCGTCTGGATGATC
This sequence comes from Bilophila sp., assembly GCF_057864385.1. Taxonomy (NCBI): domain Bacteria; kingdom Pseudomonadati; phylum Thermodesulfobacteriota; class Desulfovibrionia; order Desulfovibrionales; family Desulfovibrionaceae; genus Bilophila; species Bilophila sp. Next base: position 3,230 of record NZ_DBMAFI010000086.1, read on the forward strand.
CGCAGATCAAGGGCAAGGCCGCCCTCCATCGCGCAGATGTAGAGGAACGTGCGCGGCGGGCCGGGGAAAAGCTCCTCCACCTGCGGGATGAAGGCTTCGGAACCGGTAAAGATGTCCGGGAACCCGCACTTGCCGCTTTCCGCCGCCGCGCAGTTGTGGATGAGCTGGGTGAGGGTGCGGTGCGAGCGCCCGGCAAGGTGGAAGAGGCGGGCCAGCTCAGCCAGATCCAGCGCGCGGCGCAGATCGGGAATGCCCTCGGCGCTCAGGCCGTCGGGCAGGCGTCCGAGGGCATTCTGCAGGGCCTGCGAACGGAGGAAGGAGGCGAGCGTTTCGTTGTAGAACAGGCGTTCGTTCAGCCACGGATCGCCCGCGTCGAAATGGCTGATGAGCGTGGTGACCAGCCGCTTGACGAGGCGGGAGGGCAGGATGTTGCCGAGCGCGAGGCAGCCCCGGAAGCGGTGGCGGCAGTAGTTGATCATGTCGCGGCGCTTCTGGCGGTCTTTTTCGTAGCGGACGACCCGGATGATGGAGCGCCATGCCGCAATATACTGGCTGCGCACGCGGGGCGGAAAACTGCGGAGGTGGAAGGAGGCCGCCAGTTCCCGGAAGGTGGCGTCGGAACACGGCGCGTACACCTGCCGCTCGTCCAAGGCGACCATGAAACGGAGCTGCTCCGGGCTGGCGACGCCGCTGGGGTTGATGCCGTGCTCGATGTTGTTTTCCGCGCAAAAGCTGTAGAACCACGCATCAAAGCCGGGATGGTCGCCGAGCCGGAGATCGCTGACCTTTCCGATGTCGGGAAGCCTGTTCATGCCTGCTCCGGGGCGGACGTCCCGCCCGTCTGGATAAAGCCGCGCTCGCGCAGCCGCTGGAAATAGGTGCCGGATGAGCAGGAAAGGACGCGCAGCCCGGCGTCGAGGCTTTGCACCCGGATGACGTCGCCGCCGCACAGGGGGATGCCTTCCTGCCCGTCCACGGTCAGGAACGCGTCGGGCGCGGCGTCGTCGGTTTCGAGGCGGATGCGGGAGTCCGCGGGCAGGACGATGGGCGGGAAGCTCTTGAAGAAGGGCGAAATGGGCGTCAGGGTGAGGGCCTGCACCTTGGGGTGCACCAGCGGCCCGTGGGCGGACAGGGCATACGCCGAGGAGCCGAGGGGCGTGGAGACGATCACCCCGTCGGAGCGCACGACGCCCATGTCTTCGCCGTCCACGGACACATGGACGGGCAGCACGCGGGCGATGGCGCCGCGCCCGACCACCACGTCGTTGGCGGCGTGCCCGCTGGCGATGGGCGTCCCGCCACGCAGGAGCTCCCACGCGAGCAGGAGGCAGGTGCGCGTGATCATCTTTCCGGCGAGGAGGCGTTCCAGCGCAGGTTCCCAGCCGGCGGCGGGAAGCTCGGTCAGAAAGCCGACCTGCCCGAAATTGATGCCGAGAAGCGGGATGTCCAGCCCGGCGAGCTTGCGGCCCACGCCGACGAAAGTGCCGTCGCCGCCGAGGATCAGGATTGCGTCGGCGGTGCGGGCCCTGCCGACGAGTTTTTCGGAAGGGCAGTCGGCGGGAAGGGCGGAACAGGCCACGCCGTGGGCTCCGAGCCACTGGCCGACGGCTGCTGCGGTGGCTTCGGCGGCGGCATGCCGGGCCTTGGTGACGAGAAGTATGGAGGTGACGGAGTGCATCTGCTTTCAGTAGTAGAATCCCTGTGATTCTTCAATAGCAAACTTGGGCGCCCGGTACCGCCGCCGTATCGTTTCGGCGGGTTGTGGGGATGCCGCACGGCCCGCATGGAGTTGTCAGCGGGGGCTGTTTCGCTTATAGCTCAAAGTTCGCCGCAGGCGGGTTGCAGAACGGGAATCAGGGATTATCTGTGTATGCGGCCATGCGGTTCGGAGGAGCATCTTTATGGACAAAGCCCTGCAAATGATTTCCCAACATGCGGAAGACGGCGCGAAACTGCGCCGCGATTTTTTTGCCGTCCACGGGGGCAAGGTGGCCGAGGCCGCCCGGCGCATGGCCGTCGCCGTGGCGCGCGGAGGCAAAATTTTGCTGGCGGGCAACGGCGGGAGCGCGGCGGACGCCCAGCACTGGGCCGCGGAATTCGTCAACCGGTTCCTGATGGATCGGCCTCCGCTTCCGGCCATCGCGCTGACGACCGATTCTTCCGTGCTGACGTCCATCGGCAACGATTTCGGCTACGATCTCGTCTTCACCAAGCAGGTGCAGGCGCTTGGGCGGCCCGGCGACGTGTTCGTCGGCATTTCCACCTCAGGCAACAGCGCCAACGTCATCGGCGCGCTGCAGGCGGCCCGCAAGCAGGGCCTGTTCACCATCGGCCTGACCGGGGACGGGGGGGGGCGCATGGCCCCGCTGTGCGACATCCTCCTTGCGGTGGGGCATCCGTCCACGCCGCTCGTGCAGGAGACGCACGCCGCCATCGGGCATATGCTCTGCGCGCTGACGGACTACTACCTTTTTGAAAATGTGATGGCCATCAAGCCTATGCTTGACTGAATACGTTTACAGGAGAAGCGTCATGCCCATGTTTGAATACCGCTGCACCCGTTGCGGCCATGAATTTGAAGAACTTGTTTTCGGCGATGAAACCCCGGTGTGCCCGGCCTGCCGTGCCGAAGCCACGGAAAAGCTCATCTCCAAGCCGTGCCGCCACTGCGAAGGCGGAAGCCTCGGAGATTTCGGCGCGCCCTCCGCGCCGTCTTCCGGGGGCGGATGCGCCGGCTGCTCCGGCGGCAACTGCGCGAGCTGCCACTAAATTCCCCAAAGCCGGGGAGGGGCTTTCCGAAAGGCGGCCTTTCTCCGGGTTTCCCTTTCCCGGATATGTGTGAGGGGGCGGCTCCGGTACGGCGGCGTCCCTCAAAAAGGCACCGTATCCACCAGCCAAGGATCGTTATGGAAAAACTCGTTATCGCCACCCGTGGCAGCCGTCTGGCCCTCTGGCAGGCGAACCATGTGAAGGACAGCCTCGAAGCCGCGCATCCCGGCCTTGTGGTGGAACTGAACATCATCAAGACCAAGGGCGACATCATCCTTGACGTGCCGCTGGCCAAGGTCGGCGGCAAGGGGCTGTTCGTAAAGGAAATTGAGGAGGCGCTCCTTTCCGGCGCGGCGGACATCGCCGTACACAGCATGAAGGACGTTCCCATGGAGCTCCCTGAGGGCCTCATCCTCGGCATCGTGCCGGAACGCGAGGACCCCACGGATTTGTTCCTTTCGGTGGATTACGATTCGCTGGAAAGCCTGCCCGCCGGGGCCGTGGTCGGCACGAGCAGCCTCCGCCGCCAGGCGCAGGTATTGGCCCAGAGGCCGGATCTTGAAGTCGTTTCCCTGCGCGGGAACGTGGATACGCGGCTCCGCAAGCTGACGGAGGGGCAGTTCGCCGCCATCATCATGGCGACGGCGGGCATGAAGCGCCTCGGCCTGTCAGTGCCCAAGGAGCGCCCGCTTGCCCCGCCCGCGTTCATCCCCGCCGTGGGGCAGGGCGCGCTCGGCATCGAATTCCGTGAGGATCGCAAGGATCTCGCTGAAATGATGGCCTTCATGGAGCACCGTCCCACCCGCATCTGCGTGGAGGCCGAACGCGGCCTGCTCGCCGGGCTTGACGGCGGCTGTCAGGTTCCCATTGCCGGGCACGCGGAAATGCTCGACGGCGACACCTTTGAACTGGAAGGTCTGGTCGGCGAAGTGGACGGTTCGGTGATCATCCGCCGCAAGGTGACGGGCCGCGCCGATGAAGCCCGCGCCGTGGGCCTCGCTTTGGCCCGATCCCTCGCCGAGGACGGCGGGGCCGAGATCCTCGCCAGGGTGTACGCGCAGTAAGTTTCCCGCCGCCGGGCTGTCCCGGCTGCGGCCCTCCCGTTTGGGGTTCCCGGCCTGCGCCGCAAGGAAAGCCGATGCCTTTTGGGAGGTGCCGCGCTCTTTTCACGGCGAAAGCCTTTGAAAGGGGATGGGGAGGGAAGGGGACGGCCTTTCTCCGGAAAGGTTTTCTCTCCCCTCCCTGTGGCCTTTTGAATCCATATAGGAAGAGTATGAGTAAAATAAAGTCTCTGCCCGGCCAGCGCCTCTGTTCGAGCCTGCCCCCGGATCGCATCCCTTGGGAAACGAGCGACGCCATCCCGCGCAACGGGCACCGCAAGGTGGCCCCGCAGCCCCGTGCCCTCAAAGCGTTGGAGCTGGCGCTGCACATCCATACGGCAGGGTACAATGTCTATCTTTCCGGCGAGTCGAACCTTGGGCGTACCTACATGCTCCGGGAGTTTCTCGAACCCCGCATCCGCAAGGCCCAGACGCCGCCGGATCTGCTTTACGTCAACAATTTTGATGACGCGGATCACCCGCTGCTGTTGTCCGTCCCCGCGGGGCAGGGCAGGAAGCTGCGTTCCATCCTCTCGCAGGCGCTGGCGGACATCCGCAAGGAACTGCCCGTCCGTCTGGAAAACGAGAGTTACGTCAAGAAACGCTCCGAATTGCAGGATCGCTTTCAGGCCGTGCGTTCCGGGCTGATCAAGCAGATGGACAAGACCGCCGGGAAACAGGGCTTCAACCTCGATATGGACGATCAGGGTAGCCTGACCCTGTATCCTCTGGTGGAAGGCAAGCGCCTGAGCGAAGACGAGTACGAGCATCTCGATCCCACGTTGCGTCAGGGGCTCAAGCAGAAGGGCGATACCCTCCTGCGGGCCATGTCCGGCATGGTGCGCAAGCTGAATTCCGCCGAGCAGTCCTTCCGCTCGGACGAGAGGACGCTGGAGCGGGAAGTGATCGGTTCTGTGCTGTCCGCCGTGCTGGCCCCCGCCGTGGAGCGCATCCTGAAGAACTGCGCCGGGCCGGACGGCGAGCCGGATTCCGCCTTGAAAAAGTATTTCGAGGCCCTGCGTCAGGACATTCTGGATCACCCGGAAAGTTTCCTGCCCCGCGAAACGCAGCCCCCGCAGGCCCTGAGCGCCGCGTTGTCCGGCGATGCGCAGCATCCGGAGACGGACACGTACCTTTATGACGTGAACGTGTTTGTGGACAACAGCGGGAACAAGGGCGCGCCCCTGATCATTGAAGACCACCCCACCACCGCCAACCTGCTCGGCTGCGTGGAGCGCGAGTCGGAAATGGGCGCGCTGGTTACGGACTTCACGCTGATCAAGGCCGGGTCCCTGCACCGGGCCAACGGCGGTTTCCTTGTCCTGCACCTTGAGGACATCCTCCAACATCCAGGCGCATGGGAAGGGCTTCTCCGCGCCCTGCGCGCCGGTTCCGCGCGGCTTGAGGAAGCGGGCGACGTGCCGGACGGCGCTGTCCGCACCAAGGGCATCGAGCCGCAGCCGGTTCCCCTGAACCTCAAGGTCGTGCTCATCGGCAACGAGGAACTGTACGAAGCCCTGCTGACCAACGACGACCGCTTCGCGAAGCTGTTCAAGATCAAGGCGCACATGACCGAGACGGTGGAGCGCACCGCCGCCGACATCCGTTCGTGGCTCATCCGCATCGCCGGGATCATCGACGAGACGCGCCTTCTGCCGTTCAGCCGCACCGCGCTGGCGGGGCTTGTGGATTTCAGCTCCCGCGTGGCCGAGGATCAGCGCAAGCTGTCGCTCAAGTTCCCGCTCATGCGCGACGTGATGATCGAAGCCTCCGCGATGGCTTCCATGAAGCAGTCCGCGCTGGTGGAGGCCGAGCATCTGGAAGAGGCGCTCGAAGCCCGCATGTACCGTGCGAACCTTGTGGAAGAGCTCTATATGGAAGAGTACGACCGCGAGCTCATCAAGGTGCGGACGTCGGGTTCCGCCGTCGGGCGGGTCAACGGCCTGTCGGTGTCGTGGTACGGGGATTTCGAGTTCGGCCTGCCGCATCAGATTTCCTGCACCGTAGGCGTCGGGCACGGCGGCATCATCGACCTTGAGCGCGAGGCCGAGCTCGGCGGCCCCATCCACACCAAGGCCATGCTTATCCTCAAGAGCTATCTTGTGGATCAGTTCGCCCGCAACAAGCCGCTTGTGATGACCGGGAGCCTGTGTTTCGAGCAGAATTACGGCGGCATCGAAGGCGATTCCGCCTCCGGCGCGGAGCTGGCGGCATTGCTGTCGGCGCTTTCGGAAGTGCCGCTCAAGCTGTCCCTCGCCATCACCGGCGCGGTGAGCCAGTCCGGCCAGATCATGGCGGTCGGCGGCGTATCCCGCAAGATCGAAGGCTTTTTCGGCATCTGCTCCCGCCGTGGGCTCACGGGTGAGCAGGGCGTCATCGTCCCCCGCGACAACGTGGATCATCTGATGCTTTCGCCGCGCATCCGTGAAGCTGTGGATGCGGGCAAGTTCGGCATCTATCCGGTGGAGCACATCACCGAGGCGCTTGAGCTTCTGACCGGCATCCCCGCCGGGAAGCCCCTCAAGAACGGCGGGTTCACCCGTGGTTCCCTTTACGATCTCGTCGATCGCCGCTTGCAGGAGTTCGGCCACAGCGCCGAGCACGCGTATTCCAAGCCGTTGAGGAGAAGGAAGAAGTAGGGGCGGGGTAGGCGTTGTTGGGGGAGGGAAGGGGAAACTTTCTAGAGAAAGTTTCCCCTTCCCTCCCCCAAACCCCCTCCTTTCCCCTTCAAAGACTTTTGTGTTTATCGAATCCCTGTTGCCGTTTTTCCCTGTTGAGGGGGGATGGGGCAGGAGGAGCCGGAGTTGAGGCCGCCCGCTGTCCGTTTATCGGGAGAGCGGGCGGTTTTTATTGGATTGGAAACAGGGATGGGCGGTTTGGTATAACCGAATGTTTTGGGAAGGAGGGGCAAAGGGAATATTTTTTGAATATCGGACTGTTATTTCCTGTTCTTCAAGTAGGCGACCGAAACGGCGCTTGCCACGGACATGGCGGCGATGGTGAGGAAGGCGAGGCCGAACGTGTAGTATTCGCCGCAGTAGCCGATGAAGAAGGGGATGCCCCCGGCGGAGATGAGCCCGGCGACGGGCATGGTCAAGGAAAGCAGGATGGGCTGCTCATTGGGGGAGAAGCTCTGGGCGAAGACTTTGAACAGCGGCGGAAAGACGAAGGCCATTGAAGCAGCCTGCAGGAATACGCCGCAGAGTGCGGGGATGCGGGATACTGAGGCGTCCACGGACATGAGGCACAGGGCAACGGCATGGAGCAGGAAACAGGCGCTGACGGTGCGTTTGGCGTTAAAGCGGTCGGCGGCCCATCCGGCGGTGATGACGATGACCGGCATGGCGAGGCGGGAGACGGAGAGGCCTAAGTTGGCCTCTTCCGGCCCAAATCCTACCGCACTGACGAGGAAGATTTGCAGGATGCTGTAGACGGAGAATTCGCCGATCATGGAGACGGCCAGCAATAGCGAGACGATCCAGCTTTCAGGGTTTCTGAGGAGTGCCCCGCATCCCTTGAAGGATGGGGCGTCGGTGCAGGTATTGCCGCCGCGTCCCCAGAGCAGGAACGCCGATGCTGTACAGATCATGAGGGCGCCCATGATGGCGAAGACCCCCCTCCAGTCCGTGAAGATGAGCCCCGCCTGAGCGAGCAGGGGGATCAGGATAAAGCCCGTGTTTGGGGCCAGTTCATGGATGGCGACGGCTTTGCCCCAGTCTTTGGGGAAGACAAGCGAGGAGAGGGTTGCCATGCCCGCCGGAAAATAGAAACCGACACCAAGCCCGAAAGCTACGAAAACAAGACGTGCCTGGCCGAGCGTGTGTACCAGCGGCATCAGGAGGAGGATACATCCGGCGATGCCCAATGGGATGGCCGCAATCTGCCTTGGCTTGAAGCGCGAGAGGAGAAAACCGGAAACGGCCAGTGCCGAACTGAACCCGGCGCTTTGCATCAGGAGGAGGCTCGTCGCCTGCGCGTGCCCAATCCCCAGATCTTTCTCAATAGAGACAAGCAGGGGCGTCAGCGTGGAGCGTGACATGTAGTTCAAGAGAAACAGCAGCGCAACGAATCCCGCCCACGGCAGGGCTGTCCGGAACGGCATGGGTACATCTTTCGGGGGCATGGAACACACTCCTGACTGTAATCGCTTTTGCAGCATACCTCCATCTTCCCCGGAAGGCTAGGCAGCCGATGGAACGAGGCATTCGCCTGTTTGATGGTTTTCTAAGAAATCATTTTAAATTTCATATAATTAAATGAAAATTTCATTGGAAGCGCGAATGCCTTGACGGAACCGGTTCCTGCTTGCCGCCTGGCTCGTGGAATCGCCGGAAGGCGAGGCGGCGAATGAGACCCGCAATGGAGAGGCCCGGCGTCAGCTCAGCCTCATCGCCCGCTGAGGAGATAAATGAAGGTCCCTGTGGAGAACTCTCTAAAATCCTTGGCCCTGTCATAGTATGGGGTTGTTTCATCTCCACAGTGCGGTGAAAATACAGCCTTTTTCTCCGGTTGTCCCCTTGGCGGGAGCTACGGATAAGGCATTTTTTCAGTTATCCCTTTGGAACTTCAAGGAAAAAGCATCAACCATTTTCTATAACACAGCCAAGAGAAATATACTCCTTTAACTGCCGGAGGCGCGAGCGTCAGCGAACTTTGAGGACGTCCCCCGCCGCATGGCAATGCGGTATGGAGGGGGCGAGGAGCGGTCAAATGTCCCGCGAAGCGCGGTCGAGAGCGGCGAAGCCGCGCGAGACGAAGCGCCGTCAGCCGTTGCCGGAGGATGCCTTTCACCGCGCTGGAAGTGCGTCCGCCTTCACGGTAGTGAATGTTCCGCTGAAACAGGGGCAGATGAACGACCTCTGATTGCTGTATCAGCCGGAAACTTTAACACAGCTAAGACATTTTGTTGGTTATCCCTTTGGAACTTCAAAGAGAAAAATATCAACCATTTTCTATGATACAGCCAAATTTGTTGTTTCCATTGAGTTTTTTTAAGCCATCTGCTGGCGACCCCAGCGACGAAAACGGCTTTCCTCGGCATCTGTCTTGAATTACATGATCAGCAATGAAATACCAGCCTCTTGTTATGCCAGAGCCAAAAGCAAAGCCTCCCCTCATACGAAGGAAGGCTTTCATTTACGGTACAGCCGGGAACAGGGATTCGATAAGGTCGAAAATCTTTGAAGGGGAGAGGGTGGGGTTTGGGGAGGGGGAGGGGA
>NZ_DBMAFI010000087.1:0-11830 GCF_057864385.1 Bilophila sp.
CGCATGCCCTGGTCAACGGAAGTTTTTATACCCAGGAGGGCATCCGCGTGGCCATCAGCGGCATTCTGCAAAGGCTGGACAGCAATTAAGGGAGCACTTGCCAAGCCGTTGGGAGGGCTCCTATAAAATAGGGCCCCGATTCCTGCGTCGACAAAAACTGACGCTGGCACGGCGTGTTACAGCGCCCCGTACGGCTACCACATAGAAATTTTCATGTCCCGCCCCATCGCCAGAGGATCGGAGCCAACCATTAATGCTGTTAGACACTAGAATGGCCTCACAGCCAAGGTGATGGACAGAGCCACAATTAACTGCTTCACAGCAGTGCTCTTTTTCCGACGGAGCTGTCACAGCATATAGTTTCATTCCACAGCATGTTGAAAATACAACCTTTTTATCCATTTTTCCGCTGATAGGCTCCATGGTTGGGGGGGACTGCTTATTTCTGTTGAGGATGTACCTTAGCTATGTCGCCCTCGTCAATCATCCAGCCAATCGCTTCCTGAATATCAGTTCTTTTCAGGTTGCTCAGAACGTTATGTTGTAAGAGGCGCAACCGAAAGTAGCTATGTTTTCTGCGGAGAAGAAATTTTTTGATTCTAGTTGCCACGCTGAAAGCGGCTTTCACAGACGGTACATTCTGGAAATGATTTCGGCTATTGCAACACCTGCACAAAGCAAGCCCTGGCAAATTCATTACTGGGAGAAGAATATGGTCCCGTCTCGTAGAGTGTGATGTAAACATTCAGCATATTGCATAGGAGCCAAAACTTCAGAGGGCAACCTTCGTGTCCAAAAACTGGGCAAAAGCTGTGGCTGGTCACTGAGTAGATGATTAGCTCTAGGTGTTGTGCTATGCGGATGATGTCTGCCATCCTATCATAGTACCGTTACGCACTTTGGACTGGTACCTAGGGTGGAGACATGCCATCTGTTATTGGAAATAGAAACTGAACAAATTTCGGAAAGATATTCTCCGAAGAGTGAAGAGTGTGCAACGAGTAAAATTCCTTATAGGTAGCGACACCGGCGTAAAAAAATCACGCTGTGGGACTCCATGCCGTTGGCCGTATTGCCCCTCAAACGGGATACTGTTTGCAGGTTTAACCGGTGCCAAGAATCGGGCGATATTGTTGATGCCGCGAGTATTTTTTACAATTCCTGAAAGAAATTCCCATCTAGATCAACGATGCCGCAACTTTCTGGATGTTCCATGATCTACTAAAAAAATTTCATCGGTGTATATTTTTCAAGCAGCGTCTTTTCTCTCAATATGGCTAAAAGCTGTTTGAGTTTGGAGCGCAGCTGTCCACCTTCTTTTGAGCCTGTCACTTTACTATTTAATTGACACCGAATACGAACGATTTCTTTCTTCTTTGTTATATTTTCTTCATATATTGTCTGGCGTTTTTGATAGTCAAGTAAAGGCTTAAATATTTTTTCCAATAATTCTTGCATTTCCTTTTTGTGCTGAGGACCTGTTATAGCTACTGGTAAAAATCTAATTAACTTATTTTGCTGATGTTCGGTAAATAACACTTTCCCATGACACGCCGTAGCTAAAGTTGAAATTATGAAAGCAACTGTTATACCAAATCTATCCACATTGCTATTGGCTATTTCAAGGTATGCAGAATAAAATGATTCAGGAAAAATAGGTTGTAAGGCTAGGCCGCAGCCAGAGCCAAATTGAAAGCATGCACTCTGTCGGCGTCTCTGCGCTCGTGCATATTAATAAAGCTCACACCTTCATGTACAAACTCCAACGGGCTGATAACACCATAAGTTTTTTTACATTTGCCAAGAACTAATAACTTTTTGCACTGTAACAGCACCGGGTTGATGTTGGTTTTGTATGACATAATAAAGCCAATAGCCCAAGTATAGGTCCTGATGATCTGCTTAACCCATGGACGGTGCTGAGAAGACTCACTTCCAGAGAAAGCGCTGTTTACAATAGGGCATTGTCGCTGGATTTTGGCCAGATATTTTTTCTCACGGCGTCATTCCGTCCTGCTTCAGGCCCACGTATAGAAGCTTTGGAATTTGGGGAGTTAAAATTTTTATTCATGGCGATCAACCCTTCAATTCTTAAACGTAAAAAAGTTATGATACTTCGACAGTAATCTATAATTCCTGAGTTACCAAGTTAGAAAATGAATTAAGATTATCTTTTTATAAGAAAATAGATCAAAGTTTGTGAAAAATATTTGCCCATATCATCCTGTGTCGTCACTGGCGACTGAAGAATTTCAACATCAGGAGGATATCAAGAACACCACGACACAGGATTTTTTGATCGATTGAAAAAGGAACTCCCCCCTTGTGCCCAGGACGCATATTCATGCCATTACCGGCGGGCTTGTCGCCAACAAGACGGCCGCCAACGAGGATAATCTGGGTGCCGGCCCCACTGAAGGAATTCGTTTCGGGCTTAAGGTGGGTTATCCTAAGCAAGCTCTGATTGGCTCAAAAAAAGGTCAAAGACCTGTGAGCCAAGTGGTCTTTGCCGCCCAAAAGTTGCGCATGTATCCCAAGCTGGGTAATCCCACCGTCATAATCGTCGTGGACCGAATCGATCTGGACACACAGATAACCGCCACGTTCAACGCCACAGATATTCCAATATAGTCGGCACAGATTCCCGGCAAGAATTGCAGCGGCTGCTGGAGGCAGATACTCGCAAAATCATTATTACTACAATTTATAAGTTTGCTGAGACAGATAGCTGCATCAATGACCTTTCAAATATTATCGTTATGGTGGATGAAGCTCATCGCACCCAAGAAGGCAACCTTGACCGCCAGATGTGCCATACTTTGCCCAACGTCTTCCTGTTTGGCCTCACTGGTACGCCTATCAATAAGCGAGATAGAAATGCTTTCTTGGCATTCGGTGCGAAAGAGGACGAGCAAGGCTACATGAACCGGTACTCTTTCCAAGATCCAATACGGGACCGGGCAACGCTTCCTCTCCATTTTGAAGCTGTGGACGTCCGACTGCGTATTGACCGCGCTGCTATTGACGAGACCTATACCAATCTCACGGATACGCTGGAGGGTGAAGACCGAGATGATCTGGCAAAATGGACTGCCAGGAGGTCTGTACTTATCAAGGCGCCTGCTCGTGTGCGCGCCATTTGCGAAAACATTGTGCAGCATTTCCAAAACAAAGTGGAACCTAACGGTTTCAAGGCGCAGGTAGCCACTTTTGATCGGGAATGCTGCGTTCTTTATAAGAATATTCTGGATGAGCTCGTTGGTCCTGAAGCCAGCGCCATTGTCATGCATACGCATGGTGGTAAATCCGACGATTACGCCAAATGGAAGCTGTCCAAGGATGCTGAAGAAAAGTTGCTGGACCGTTTCCGCGATCCCCTTGATCCGCTGAAATTTCTTATTGTGACCTCAAAGCTCCTCACCGATTTTGATGCGCCCATCTTGTAAGTCATGTATCTGGACAAGCCTGAAGGAGGATCACAACCTCCTTCAGGCTATTTGCAGAACCAACCGCGTCTATGCCGAAAAAACGCATGGCCTTATCGTTGATTACCTCGGTGTATTTGATGAGGTTGGTACGGCGCTCGACTTTGACGACCAGAGTATCAAAAAGTTATCACAAATCTGGAAGAGATTAAAAAAAGTCCTGCCCGAATATGTCGCGAAGTGCCTAGCATTTTCCCCGGAGTAGACCTCTCTGTGGGAGGCCATGAAGGGCTCATCGTTGCTCAGCAGTGCCTGCCTGACAATGAAAAGCGTGATGCGTTTGCGGCTCAGTATTCCGTGCTCTCTCGTCTCTGGGAAGCTCTGTCACCTGACTCAGTTATTGTTCCCCACACCAATGACTATAGTTGGCTCACCAAAGTCTATGAATCAGTTAAGCCCCCAGTGGGAACGGCAAGCTGCTTTGGCATGCCCTGGGAGCAAAAACTATTGAGCTGGTGCATCAGAACGTCCATCTCGAAACGGTTATTGACGATCTTGAAACTCTGGTGATAGATACTAATGTTCTGGAAGTGTTAACAAAGGATCGAGATCCCAATAAAAAGTCCAAGGAAATTGAAATCAAGCTTGTGGCTCGCCTACGTAAACACCAGCACAATCTTGTTTTTATCGCTCTCAGTGAACGGCTTGAACAACTGAAAACACGCCATGAACAAGGACGCCTACACAGTATTGATTTCCTGAAAGTACTGCTTGATTTGGCCAGAGAAATGGTGATGGCCGAAAAAGAAGTTGATCCTGCTGATGAACAGGACAAAGCCAAGGCGGCCCTGGCCGAGCTTTTTTCTGAAGTCAAAAACGGCGATATCCCCACCATTGTTGAACGTATTGTGACTGAGATTGATAAAATCGTGCGCCTAGTTAGGTTCCCTGGCTGGCAGGGAACGGTGGGTGAACGCGAAATGCAGAAAGCACTGCGTAAAGTTATCTACGTTAAGTATCAAATCAAAGATCAAGAGCTGTTCGATAAAGCTTATGGGTATGTGAAACAGTATTATTAAGAGCTCTAGGCAGTGGTTCCTTTTGGGAGTGTATCTGCAATCTGCTAACAGAAAATTTCCGGGAGAGTGTGCTCCATGAAGGCAAAAGAAACACGCGTTTTGGATTTCATTAACAATGCCCCACAGTTCGTTATTCCCATATACCAGCGAAATTATTCCTGGACTGAGCAGCAATGCCGCCAGCTATGGAATGACATTCTCCGAGCTGGTAGTAGTGAGGATATCACTGGGCACTTCATTGGTTCCATTGTCTACGTAGAGGAAGGGCTCTCCAATGTATCCCTCAAGTCACCTCTATTGGTTATTGACGGCCAACAACGGCTCACCACGGTAACCTTGTTGCTGGCAGCTCTGGCGGATACACTGGGCGATGAAGAGCCTGTAGAAGGCTTCAGCAAAGAAAAAATTCTCTATTATTACCTGCTGAATCACCTGGAAAAAGGAGACAGGCATTATAAACTGTTATTGTCACAAACCGATAAAAACAGCCTGCTCCATATTCTTGGAGCGCCGGCCCCCCAGGAGCCGTCGTTAGCCATTACGGAAAATTCTAAGCTTTTTAAAGAGCTACTGGCAAGTTGCACCGATCTTACCGTCGTATGCAAAGGCATGACAAAGCTCCTTGTTGTAGATATTGCCCTCAACCGCGATCATGATAACCCCCAGCTGATCTTTGAAAGCATGAATTCCACCGGCCTCGCGCTCAGCCAGGCGGATCTCATCCGGAATTATTTACTCATGGGATTGGGGACAGAGCAACAAAGCGACTTATATGAAAGATATTGGCGCCCCATGGAACTCTCTTTTGGCCAAGCTGCCTATCAGGAACATTTTGATGGATTTATGCGGCATTACCTGACCACAAAAACAGGTGATATTCCCCGTTTTGACCAAGTGTATACTGCTTTTAAGAAATATGCCCAGCAAGCGTCTATGGCTGAAAGAGGCATTGAGTTCCTCGTTGCCGATTTATACGCCTACGCGGGCTATTACTGCAATATGGTTTTGGGAGGAGAGCCAGATAAGGCCTTGCGCCAAGCCTTTATTGACCTGCGGGAACTCAAGGCGGATGTCGCTTATCCTCTCCTTTTGGAGTGGTATCATGACTACGCAACCGGTTTGTGGGGCAAAGAGGATCTGCTTGCGGCAACCCGTCTTATTGAAAGCTATGTTTTCCGACGGGCAGCCTGCGCAATACCAACGAACTCATTGAACAAGACTTTTACTACTTTTTCTCGGAGCGTGAACAAAGAGCGATATTTGGAAAGCGTCAAAGCAACCTTCGCGCTACTTACCTCGTATCGGCGTTTTCCTGATGATGAGGAGTTTAAGCGCGAACTCCAAGTGCGAAATCTGTATACCAATCGCTTACGCAGTTACTGGCCCCGGCGCATGGAAAATTACGACCGAAAAGAGCGGGTGCCGGTGGAAGAATACACCATTGAACACATCATGCCTCAGAACAAGGACCTTTCTGCAAAATGGCGTGAAGCTTTGGGGGAAGACTGGCAACGCATCCAGGAACAATGGCTGCATACATTGGGCAATTTAACGCTGACCGGCTATAATTCCGAATACAGTGACAGGCCGTTTGAAGAAAAAAGGGATATGGCTGGAGGCTTCAGGGAAAGCCCTCTGCGCCTGAATGCAGGACTGGGAGCGGAAGCCGTTTGGAATGAAGATGCGATAAAAAGGCGAGCAACGAAACTTTCTGATTTGGCTTCAAAAGTATGGGCGTATCCCAAACTTGAACCTGATACCCTGGAGCGCTATCAGCCGCAACTTTTGCAGACAGCCACTGGCTACTCTCTCGAAGATTACCCCTATCTACAAAATTCTGAGGCCAGAGACCTTTTTGAAATGCTGCGTCGAGAAGTCCTTGCACTGGATTCAGTTGTTTCCGAAGAAATATTGAAGCGATACATCGCGTTCAAGGCCGAAACCAATTTTGTGGATGTGGTCCCACAGGCCAAGCGCCTCCGTCTTTCATTAAATATGAAGTATCACGACCTCATCGATCCCCGAGAAATGTGCCGGGATATCACAAATGTCGGCCGCTGGGGTAATGGGGACGTGGAGGTTTTCTTCTCCAATCCCGAAGAGCTGCCTTACATTATGAGTCTGATAAGACAGGCTTTTGAGGTGCAGATGGGAGAAAATAATTAGATCAGCGCCAGTTTACCTATTGGGACTCTTCCAATCTTACTCTGCCATTCAGGTAGAGCAAGATTGGAAGAATCCTGTAACATTTTATTATGATTTAGTGCCAAAAACTCAAAAGTCATAGTTAATGTCCAAAGTCTTATAAAGCTGTCCGCATGGTCCCGAAGCTAAGTCTACAAGAAACTCACGATCCGTTTCGCCTTTAAGAAAATAGAGTATATAACAAGCTGCAATTTGTACAGAATATACAACAGAGATTCCTCGGCTACTGTTTAATGTGTATTAGGGCATAGTTATAAGCAATCTCATAACTGTCAGTCCATGAAGGTGAATCAATGTTATGGTCATCATCCTCTTTGGTTGATGAATACGAAGCTTTTATTACCGCTCCACGGTATAGCGTGTAGATAACTTTATTATCTTGGGGTGGAGCCAATCCTTTAAGATGATTCCTATCAATATAAAATAAATTTGGATATATCCATGTGTAGTTTATTCTTCCTTTTTTGAATTAAATCCCCAAAATACTGCAACAATGTATTCTTTATATACACTATTCTTTTGAAGAATAGTTATATTAACAGTAATAATATTCATTAATACTTAAAAATTCAAATTGCCGCTCAGGAAAAAATTTTAAAGCCCATGGTAGTCCTTGTTCTCAATATACATTCTTGCTGATTTCTATAATACCAGTGGGATAAAATCAAAATGAAAAAATTGGTTCTTTTCGAGTCGGTCGGTCAATGGGTCATCATTCAGTTCAATATAAATTTCAGGTGAAATAGATTTTTTACCGAATTCATCATCGGTTGAAATGAAAAATTCATGCTCATGATTTGCATCGGTATAGAAAAGAATATTCCCTTTTCTTACATTAATCCTGTATACCTTTACATCTTTATATTTAAATAAGTGTTGTACTTTAAGGCAAACCCAAGAGCTGAATTATAGCTGTCAGTCCAAGATTGCCAATACACATTTTTCTCATCTTCGCATTCTGCAGCACCCCGATAAAGAGTATATACTTCTTGATCATAGGACAGGGGTGACAATTTCTGAAATTTATTAATACTGCAGTACAAAAATAGTTCAGAAATAAACTTTTTATCTATGTTAGTTCAATATGGTTCAATCTTGAATAAGCAAAAAATGAAACAGAGCTCTAAAATATTGTCTCTTGAAAAGATTCCAAATTGTAATAAATTTGATGTTAGTATTATTATCCTCAAGATCATTCAAAATGCCAAATACACTAATGACAGAACGATATCTCTCAAGCTCTGCTCTGGTACAGGATTTTTAAATGCTTCAAGGTCGGCGTTAAGTTGCCATAAATCTATCATTTGTTTCACTTGGAGTTGACGTTTGCCTGCATCACTCTCACCGTATTAGCGACCAGTTCCACAAGCGCTTCTTGCCGTCCACAGAAAGCGTTTTTAATATGTCGGCTATAGTGACCACCCGCTCTTCTGTAGCTTCATCGTGAGTGCGAAACAGGTAGGGCTACATTGCAGAGTATCAGCGATATCTTGTAGTCGCCCCATCTTCGGCGCGATTCGGCCTTTCTCCATTCTTGCCATTGCATCTTGGCTTATCTCCAACCGCTCCGCCAGTTTCTTCTGACTGAGGCCAAGCCTCCGTCGCCTATCGGATATATTTTCACCAACAATCAAAGCAAATTTGTTTTCGGCCATCGAATCCTCTCATGGGTTTCTGCACCCCTGTATAATCTCATGAATTGGATTGGGCCCGAACAAACTATTAAATTTATCGATTTAAAAGTCTTATTTATGTAAGCTGTCATCCTGCATGCGGGAGGATGACAACCGTGCGTAGCTATAGGAGAACTCTCTACCGGATAGCGCTACCGCTTTTGGGACTGTGTTTCATCATAGTGTCAAACGCGAATGCCAAAACGGATTCTCACCCAGAAGTAGCTTTTCCCCACACGGAAAAGCTCTTCATCTCATTTTGAAAGGCATAGATTCCGCATAAACCGAGATACAGGTAGAGCCGGATACTCCTTTACTAGCAAGCCAATAGCGGGGCCTTACAGACTGCGTACAAGTACGGAGTGGCTGTGCTCGTGGTGGTAGACGCGAAAAGCAACAGCAGAAGGTACTCAACGGCACTCTTTCTTGCCAATCATAATATACCTGTGAGGAAAAACGGCAATTACGCCATCATGCACCACAAATTCATGGTTATCGACAACAAGCATGTGCAGACGGTCAGCTTCAACTACAGCGCGGCGACTGTCTCACGAAATGCGGAAAATGTCTTGATGCTCTGGAATATGTCCGAGCTTGCTCAAGTATATGCGTAGGAATGGCAACGATTATGGAAAGAAGCTATGTCCTTACCACCGTCATATTGATTTTTTGAGGAAGAACATCCCATGAAGACTATTGCGAAAAGTATCCTGGCACTATGCGTGTTATTGTTATTCTGCGTGCCTGTGAAGGCGGCGGAACCGTTTTCATGCTGGTTTGATTCCTATTTTACCGGAGAGTTGGAAAGCGCGGAGAAAATGTCGGAAGGGTATCGTATTGAACATCTGGCCAGCGGCGGCATCATGGAATATCTCATACCTAAGAATGCGCCAGAATATAACGCTACGCTGTTGTTCATCCAAAAAACGTAAAAAGCCACTTACCCACCGGAGGGAACATTTCTGCTGAACAACAATGCAATTTGCGGTTTCACGCCTTTGTTCAGAAATGAGGTTGTCGTTAAATCACACAGGCGCGACGGTGACAGGTACATTCTCTCTGTCTGCATCGATGAAACGTCAAATTGCTACACCTTACGCATCAGCGCCGGAAATTCCCTATCCGACAGCGCCGAGAGCATCATCAACACAATAACATCCGGACTGTCAGGAGTTGAGTTCAAGAATAACTATGAAATCATGGGAACATACAACCTTGACGGCTCCATGCACTCCCCTCGAAAAGCTCCCCGTAATAACTTCGGTGAACGGTTCGGGGACAGAGTGCGTACCGACAACAAGGAATGGAGCGATCCGAGATACGGACTGTCATTCAAGCCACGGCAGCTACAATCATGATGTAAGGGAGAATGGTATGAAGCGTCTTTTCCGCTGCATAATTGTTTCGGTTGTTGTATTTTTATCGTGCGGTTCTGCCGTAGCCCAAGACCTAAACAGGGTCATGTGGGAGGAAGGTGTTCTGTTCGGAAGATTTTCCGTTTGCTTTACCGGGATCAGTAATCTTCGGGCGCACGTTCACTGATGCCTATATTCGTTGGTATCAGGCCAACAACCTAGGCATCGACATGAAGGTTCCCGTTTCCATGTTCGATAACGGTCTTCATGCCGGAGTTGCCGAACAGCAAAAATTGGGCACGGAAGAATGTGATACCGTATATCAGCGCATCAGCCATGTTGGGCAGGTTGTAGGAGTTCGGATTCCCGACAATCCAGCGCAGCCTCCAACCATAATTCCGCAGGTAGCGCGGTACAATCAGCAAGCGCGGCCCCTATCCTTCTCTGGCACTTCAATACAGGTTGGACACAAGGAATGTACTCCTACCAACTGACCCTTGACGGCCAGGGAGTTTTCTTTGAAAGCGCAACCAACGTTGAAAAGCTCTTCTTGTCAGTAGATGTCTTTGACGATCAGGACAATAGGCTAGCCTCCAATACTCTGTTTACGAGCCTTTTGCGAACGGCTTCAATGTCTTCAATCTGGTGAAGAGCATTGAAGTCAGTGCCGTTGTCATTGGTGAAGTTGGGAAACACAAGTTGTGCGTTTTCGGCCTGAGCTGCTTCCTCGCTTTTCTTGCTCCCGGCTTCGTCATTGTCGCCGCAAATGATGATTGTCTTGTCCGGAAACCGTTCTTTTGTGGTCTTGGCAACTGTTGCAAAATTGTTTACGGAGAAAGCTACATAGACCACCCAGCCTGTGGCAAGATGGATGCTTGCACCAGTGGCAAAGCCCTCGTAAACAGCAACGAGCTTTTCCGGCTGTCCCTGAATGATGAATTGTCCTCCAGATACCTTGCCGCCCACGAGAAAACGCTTTGTTCCATCAGGATAGATGTGTTGCAGGCTTTGCAAATTGTTTGCGGTATCCATACAGGAATAAGCAGTGCGCCGTCCCGTGCCTGCCGCATGCCTTCCAAAGCTGTAAATACCCTTGCAGCGCAGATAAGGATGGTTGGGATCGCACACTCGTGCCGAACTCCACTCCTATCTGGCCTGTTGGGCTGCTTCTGTACGGCGTTTGGTGCATTCCGCTTCGCATTGCCGCTGTATGGATTGTTGAAGTTCCCGCCATGCGGACATTTCCACTCTTGAAAGCGTCTGCTTTTCTTCGGCACAGAACATGCTCTGGTCATCAGTTTCCCAGTTGTACCACCAGAGAGTGGCCGGTTTGTCCAGATGGGCAATGTACGCGCCATTCCGTTTGCGGAGCTTGCCTTCTGTGGGGCAACGGTGAAGAGTGCCATCCGCGAGGATTGTTTCAGGGACAAGACCATGCCGGCCAAGCACGTCACGGAAAGTATGGAGAAAATCATTCATGACCTTCTCTTTGCTTTCCAACACGTTCAATAAAAGCTCTGATATCCTAGGCGCGCCAGGCTGTCGGGCGCGGACCGATTTTTACAGGCCTGGGATAGCATCCGGTTGAGCAGCCTTTCCACCATGCGCTCTTGCTGATGGGAAAGAGTTCCAGAACTTGCGGAAGCCGAAGAAAACCAGTGGAAGGAATATCAGTCGCCATAGCGATAACTCCGTATGTAGTTGGTGATTACGGAGTGCTATAGCACATTTATTCAATTAATCCACAATGTTGATACAGTACGATACCGCGTGATGCAGTTCGATACAGTCCAATACAGTTTGATATGGATGTATGAAAAAGGGGAAATTTTCAGAAAAATTTTATGGTAGCCAATTTTTTGAGACAAATTGAATAGTTCTTGGCTTCAAGCAGTGAAGTGCCCAAATTCCCTACCACTCAAAGAGAACAGCAGGATAACAATCGGTACCGTTTAGACCATCAATAGCATGAGGAATTAATTATATAACCATACATAAATTATGGGGTATATCAAAAGTAAACTTAATATAAATTGAACCATTCATGTGATAAGATCGACATTAAAATAATATCATTGTAGACGTTTTCAGAT
>NZ_DBMAFI010000088.1:0-11748 GCF_057864385.1 Bilophila sp.
ATCGGAAATATAACTTATGGAAATCCTGGTACTATATGTAGTGGTACCTATCTTATGATAGGTCCATTTTCATCAGAAATAGAAATGAAAAATGCAGCAAGTTATATGGCAACAAAATTTTTTAGATGCCTAGTGGCAGCTAATAAAATTTCACAGGATGCTTATGCTAAAGTTTATCAAGCTGTCCCTATTCAAGACTTCTCCAAGCCTTGGACGGATGCTGAACTCTACGCCAAATACGGCTTAGATGAAGAAGAAATCGCCTTCATAGAGTCCATGATCAAACCTATGGATGTAGAGGCGTAGCTCATGGCGCAATATTTTCCCCCTCGCCCTCACCTTACGCCTTGGATTTATGCCTACAGTAATCCTGCTCCGGCATATAAGGGACTGCTTAAGGTCGGCTATACCACTCGCTCTGTAGAAGATCGAATCAAGGAGCAGTTCAACGTCGAACAGCCTGAAGGCTTGAAGCCCTACCGCATAGAATTTTACGAATCCGCAATGCGGAGCGATGGCTCGGCTTTTACGGACAAGGATGTTCATCGTATCCTTGAAAAAGCTGGATTTGCCCGCGTAGGGGGGGAATGGTTCCGCTGCCACGTAGAAGACATTAAAGCCGCAGTGCTGTCTGCTAGGCATCGTATGGGGAGCATGACCGGCAGAACACTGGATTTTGGCATGCGTCCGGAACAGCAGACCGCCGTGGATAAGACCGCCGCCTACTTTCAAAGCGTATCCGCAGAGGGGCGGACTCCCAAATTCCTCTGGAACTGCAAGATGCGTTTCGGTAAAACTTTTGCCGCGTATCAGCTTGCCAAAAAAATGGGCATGAAGCGTGTCCTCGTACTGACGTTCAAGCCGGCAGTTCTCAGTGCATGGGAGGAGGACCTTGCTACGCATCTCGATTTCGAAGACTGGCAGTTCATTGCCCGCAATACTGAGCTTACTTTTGAAAAAGCCGATAAATCTCAACCTATTGTCTGCTTCGGTTCTTTTCAGGATTTTCTTGGGGTCAATCGGGCCACTGGAGGCATCAAGCCGCGCAATGAATGGGTGCATACTTCCAACTGGGATTTGGTCATCTTTGACGAATATCACTTCGGTGCCTGGCGTGAAAACGCCAAGAAGCTTTTTGAGCAGGAGGATGACGACACCTACGACAGCTTTGACGTGGAACATTACGACCGGGGCAATGCCTGCGACGAACAGGATTTGCCCATTACAACGAAATATTATCTTTTTTTGTCCGGCACTCCGTTCCGAGCGCTGAATTCCGGTGAGTTTATCGAAGAGCAGATATTCAACTGGACATATTCTGATGAACAGAAGGCTAAAGCCAGCTGGCAGGGCGACAAAAATCCGTATGCTTCCTTGCCCGGCATGGTTATGATGACATACCAGCTACCCGAAAATATTCGCCGCATCGCCATGCAGGGAGAGTTCAATGAGTTTGATCTCAACGAGTTTTTTGCTGCACAAGGTACTGGATCGGGTGCAGAGTTTGTCCATAAGGATCAAGTGCAGAAATGGCTGTCGCTTATTCGTGGAGCCTATGAGGAAACACTGGTCGGGGATTTGAAGCTCAGAAAGTCGAAACCCGTGATGCCTTTTGCAGATGTACGCCTTCTGAATGTACTTCAGCACACCTTGTGGTTTCTACCGAATGTGGCATCCTGTTATGCCATGAAAAATCTTTTGAAAGATAAGCAGAATGTCTTTTACCATGACTACGCGGTGAACGTTTGTGCAGGGGCTGAGGCAGGGCAGGGGGCGGAAGCGTTAAAGCCAGTTTTGGCCTCCATGAAGGGAGATCCGTTCCACAGCAAGACCATTACGCTTTCCTGCGGTAAGCTGACAACCGGCGTAACGGTGAAGCCGTGGACCGGTATATTCATGCTTCGAAATTTGAGCAGTCCTGAGACCTATTTTCAGGCGGCGTTCCGCGTGCAGAGCCCGTGGGAAATATCAACGGATGGAGGACAGAAGGAAATCGTCAAGAAAGAGTGCTATGTTTTCGACTTCGCTCTTGATCGCGCCCTTCGCCAGATAGCCGATTACAGTTGCCGTCTCGATGTACAGGGGCGTGACCCGGAAAGCAAGGTCGGTGAGTTCATCAGCTTCCTGCCGGTCATAGCTTATGACGGCATGGCCATGAAGCAGATAAGCGCACGCGAGATTCTTGATATGGCTATGGCAGGTACATCTGCTACTCTGCTGGCCAAACGCTGGGAAAGCGCGTTGCTCGTCAATGTGGATAACGACACGTTGGCGCGCCTGATGGCAAATAAGGAGGCCATGGATGCACTCATGAAAATTGAAGGCTTCCGCAGTTTGAACGAAGATATCAAGACCATTATTGCGAAGTCTGAGGCCGTAAAAAAGACAAAGAAAAAGGGTGAGGATCTGCCGCCGGAAAAGAAGCGTGAACTGACGCAGGAAGAGAAAGAGTATAAAAGTAAGCGTAAGCAGATCCAAGAAAAACTCATTAAATTCGCCACGCGTATCCCAGTGTTCATGTATCTTACTGATTACCGTGAGCAGTGCTTGAAGGATGTCATCACCCAGCTGGAACCTGAATTATTCCAGCGTGTGACGGGGCTGGCGGTAAAAGATTTTGATCTGCTCGTTTCCCTTGGTGTTTTCAACGATGCCCTTATGAACGATGCCGTTTACAAGTTCAAGCGGTATGAAGACGCCAGTCTCTGCTATACCGGCATAGACCTGCACGAAGGTGAGAAGCGTGGGGGTTGGGACACGGTCATCACGAGGGAGGAGTTCAAGAACGTGTTTGGGTAACACAGGTACTTCTCTCCTTAACAACTTGTAGCCTTCTCGCATAAAAGAGTGGGCTGTCCTAGCTCTTTTTTTCTAGCTAGGACAACCCACTTCTATTCTTGTTGAACTCAGATAATCGTTAGGAAATGGTTAGGAATGGGGTAAGACGCGCCCTCAAGTGAGTTACTGTCTCAGCGAGAAGAGCACAGCCCGGAATACCCCTCCGGTATGTTTCCATTGGACGCACCGCAAGCGTCAGCACTTATCTTCCCCTTCTGGTTAGAAATAGGTTAGAAAAATGAAAAGGCACTTACGGTTAGAAAACTGTAAGTGCCTGATTTTCTTGGTTGCGGGGGCAGGATTTGAACCTACGACCTTCGGGTTATGAGCCCGACGAGCTACCGTGCTGCTCCACCCCGCGACATGCGACAAAAGGGAATATAGGGGCCGGGCTCCCGTTTGTCAAACATTTTTTCATCTTTTTTCTCAAAAAGAGAACAAAGCAACGTAATACACTATGAATACTGATTTTATTCCGCTAAACCGTATTTAATTCCGAGGCATCGGCACAACATGCCGCGGCGGGCCACGGGCGGACGGTTATGGGCAACACCTCGGCAATGCCCTCAAGCGCGGTATGCGCCTCCGCATGCTGATGCGGAGAAAAGAACACTTTGAGCAGCGCCTCTGTACGATCGAGCACGGTAAAGCTGGCAATGTTGTCGTATCCCTCAAGGAGGAAACGAAACATGCCCACATGCTGCGGAGGCACGGAGACAAGTACCTTATCGCTGTATTCAGGGGCGGGAAGCCGTATAGGGCGTCTTTTTTTCTTTTTCATAGGGCCCGGTGTAGCCTATGCTTTTCGGCGGCGCAAGGGCAGGATGGCCTCCCCGCAGGGCCCTTGCCATTCATCTCAATTCTCAAACCAGTTCTAATGATATAAAAGACATGGAGGAAAGGGAGACATTCACCGCTGCAATGAAAGCTGCATTTCAACTATCTGAAATTCAAAATGAATTTTTTAAAAAACCATCAAAAAGGTGAACGTCTCTGGAAAGGGCTCCCGTTGCGATAGCGCATGAACTAGGCTATAGTCCAATCCTGCAATCCAACCCGAGGTGGCGCATGTTCAATGAAGACAGACCTGTAGGCAACCCCGCTCAGACCTTTCGTTCCTTCTTGAAAAATAAGGGGCTGCGTAACACGCCTCAGCGTCAGCAGATCATGGAAGTGTTCTTTAACGAAAGCGGGCATCTGACGACCGAAGAAATCTATGACAGAGTCCGCAAGGAAGATCCTTCCCTTGGCCAGGCCACCGTCTATCGGACTATGAAACTTTTGTGCGAGGCGGGCTTGGCCCGTGAGGTGCGGTTTGGCGATGGTTTGGCCCGCTATGAGCACGCCGCCGACGCCCACCATGATCATCTCATTTGTGAAAACTGCGGGCACAACATTGAAGTCGTTGACTCGCAGATAGAAGAACTGCAGGACGCGCTGGCCCGCAAGCACGGCTTCAAACCCACATTCCATCGGCTGTACCTCTACGGCATTTGCCCCGATTGCCAAAGGAACCGTTGATACGCGGCGAGACGGCACTGACCGGGCCGGAGGGTTTCCTTCGGCCTTCTTGCTTTTCTTTTTCCAAGGCCGGAGTCCTCCATGCGTTCACGCGATCTCGTGATGATCGTCGTTTCCTTTCTCGCCATGCTCGCCGGGAGCTTCCTTCCCGGACTGGCCGAACCGCTCGCCCCTTTCCCCCGCCTCTGCCTGATTGTCCTCCTGTACCTCGGTTTCCTTTCCGTCGGCACCGAAGCCCTCTTCATCCATGCCCGCCTTATCCCCGGCACGGTAAGCGGCCTCGTGCTCATCCGGCTGTTCGTCTTGCCGCTCCTGTCTTTTGCCGTCTTCAAGCTGCTCATGCCGCAGTTCGCACTTGGCGCCCTCCTTGTCGGCGCCGCATCCATCGGTGTGGTTGCTCCCATTTTTTCCATTATGGTCAATGCGGATACGGCCCTCGTCCTTGCGGGCAACCTCCTCTCCTCGCTCCTGCTCCCTTTGACGTTGCCCATGCTCCTTTATGCAGCAGACAATTTCATGGCGCTGTCCGGCTTCGGCTCCATGAACCTGCCCGCCCATTTGTCCCTGTCCGGCATGACGCTTTCCTTATGCGTCACCATCATCGTCCCCTTTGCCGGAGCCTTTTTGACCCGCAAGTCGCCCCGAATCACCGAGTGCATCCTCAAGCACCAGTTCCCCGTGTCGGTCTCCACCATCGCCCTGTCCACGCTGGCCATTTTTAGCAACTATTCGGGCGTGCTCCACCAGTCCCCTTCCCTTGTCGTCAAAGCTCTTGGGGCCGCCTGCCTCCTTGGGGCCGTCATGATGGCCGGCGGGCTCTTTTTGCCGCGCTCCATGCCCCCGCAGCGTAAGCTCGCCTTCCTGATCAGCTACGGGACCATGAACAACGTGCTCATGCTTATTGTCAGCCTCGAATTTTTCTCAGCCTCCGAATCCATCATGGCTGCCCTGTATCTGCTCCCGCTGAATGCCCTCCTTGTCTGCTACCGCGCCTTGAGCCGCTCATGGGGTCTGGAGCAGGCCGCCGGATAAACGGCTTGTCACCGCTCTTTTTGCCCCGTACAAAAAGCCGGGGCACATCGTACGCCGCCTTTCATTATCCACTTCATCCATTAATGAGGCTATTCATGAAAAACATTCCGTTGTTTTCACGCATGCCGCGCTTTTCGCGCATACTGCTGGCCATCCTTGCGTCCGTCGCCTTCGGGGGCTGCTCCCCCCATCAGAAAGCGGCTCCCCAGCCCGAACCGACGGTTCCGCTGACGGGCATGGTGAACTACCGTGAACGCATGGCCCTGCCGCCGGATGCGGAGCTGACCGTCACCCTGCACCGCAAAACGAGCGGCGGGCGTATGCTGGTCGCTGAGGAGCGCGCGTCCACGGAAGGCCGCAATGTCCCCCTGCCCTTCAGCATCGCCTGCCCCGCCGCGGACTCCTCCAACATGAGCTATGAACTGGAAGCCGCCATATCAAGCGGCGGAACGGCCTTGTTCGCCACCACGAGGCCCCTCATGGTGCACCCCGGAGACGCCGACATCATGATCCTGACGCACCGGGTCATAGACACCGCGCCAGCCGACGGACTTGCGGGCGCCCGCTGGAAGCTGGTGGAACTGAACGGCAAACCTGCCGAGGCCTACGACAACCAGCCGGAACCGTACCTGCTCTTTGATCCTGAAGGCGCACAGGGCCGGATCTCCGGTTCCGACGGCTGCAACAGGCTCATCGGCAGTTATACGCTCCAAGGCGGCCGCATCGGTTTCTCACAGCTCGGTTCGACCATGATGCTTTGCCCGAAGGGGGACGCGCAGGCGCGGGCCCTCGCCCAGGCGCTCGCCGGGGCCACATCCGTTTCGCGTTCCGGGGATACGCTCGACCTGTGGGACGGCAAGACGCGGCTGGCGCGCTTCAAGGCCACGGCGCTCTAGCGAAATTTTTGGAAAAAGAAACAAATCCTAAACAAGACTGACGCACAAGGGGGACTTCCGGCCCTCGGACTGTTCGGATGGAAAGGCCGCGAGGGTCATGGTCCCCGCAAAAAAACTCCCTTTGGTTGCGAAAACGTGATTTTTCCTATACTCAAAAACAATCTGTTACCGGAGCACTTTTTCGGTAAGGCAGCCGATCATCCCGAGCCGGAACCCGTTTCCGGCGCAACAACCTTTTCTGGAGGATGGAAGACATGAAACTCGGCACACTTCTGAGCATGGCCGCAATGGCCGTCATGGGCATGGCCCTCGCCCTTCCTGCGCAGGCCGCCGATCCCATCAAAATTGGCGTCTATCTGCCCCTGACCGGCCAGAACGCTTTCGGCGGACAGCTTGAGCTCGAAGGCATCCAGCTCGCCCACAAGCTCAAACCGACCGCCCTCGACCGCCCCGTCGAACTGGTCATCGTTGACAACAAGTCCGACAAGGTCGAAGCCGCCAACGCCGTAAAACGCCTCACCGAACATGAAAAGGTGCTCGCCATCATCGGCACCTACGGATCCTCCCTCGCCATGGCCGGCGGCGAAGTCGCAGAACGCGCCAAGGTGCCCGTCATCGGCACTTCCTGCACCAACCCCCTCGTGACGCAGGGCAAGAAGTACTACTTCCGCGCCTGCTTCATCGACCCCTATCAGGGTGCCGCCGCCGCGACCTACGCCTACAAGAACCTCGGCTACAAGAAGGCCGCCGTCCTCACCGACGTCGCCAACGACTACGCTGTGGGCCTCTCCAACTTCTTCAAAAAGACCTTCAAGAAAATCGGCGGCGAGCTCGTTGCCGACATGAAGTACAGCTCCGGCGACCAGGACTTCACCGCCCAGCTCACCGAGCTCATCAGCAAGAAGCCCGACATCGTCTTCATGCCCGCCTACTTCGCCGAAGGCGCCATCATCATGAAGCAGGCCCGCGAACTCGGCGCGACCTTCGTGCTCATGGGCGCCGACGCCATGGACAACCCCGATACCCTCAAGATCGGCGGCAAGGCTGTGGAAGGTTTCCTCCACACCACCTTCCCCTATGACGTCAACATGGAAAGCATGAGCGCCGAAGCCAAGACCTTCACCGATGCGTGGAAGCAGACCTTCCCCAACAAGGACCCCAACGTAAACTCCGCGCTCGGCTATAACTGCTACAACATCATCATGGATGCCCTCGCCCGCGCGGGCAAGGCCGACACCGAAGCCCTGACCGCCGCCCTCGCCGCCACCAAGAACCTGCCCACCGCCCTTGGCGTGCTGAGCATCAATGAAACCCACGACGCCGAAATGCCCGTGGGCATCATCAAGTACATGGACGGCAAGCGCAAGTACATCGGCGACGCCATCGCTGAATAGCTCTGCCTCGGAATGCGGGAGGGGACCCCTCTCCCGCCTGCGGATGTTCGGCGACAGCGGCACAGGCTGCTGTCGCCGTCCTGCGGCTGTTCCCCGCGGGTCTTGTCGAAACTTTCGGATAAGGCAGGCACTATGAGTCTGGATATGTTTCTCCAGCACTTCTTCAATGCCCTGACACTGGGTTCCCTGTATGGCCTGATAGCCATCGGGTATACGATGGTGTACGGGATATTGCGGCTGATCAACTTCGCCCACGGCGACATTCTCATGTTGGGGGCCTACTTCGTCTTTTACGGCACCACGACGTTCTTCCTGCCCTGGGGGGTGGCCGTGGTGGTGGCTATCCTCGCAGCCAGCGCCGTCGGCATCCTCGTGGATCGCATCGCCTATCGGCCCCTGCGCGATGCTCCGCGCATTTCGGCGCTCATCAGTGCCATCGCCGTGTCCTTCTTCATTGAAAGCCTTTCCGTGGTGCTCTTTTCCGGCCTCCCGCGCCCGGTGTTCCAACCGGAATGGCTCATGACGCCCATTAACTTCGGGCAATTGAAGCTCCTGCCGATCACGCTGGTCGTGCCTGTGGTCAGCTTCGTGCTCGTGCTTGGGCTTTTGTGGATCATCTACCGCACCAAGCCGGGGCTGGCCATGCGGGCCATCTCCAAGGACATCGAAACAACGCGCCTGCTCGGCGTGCGGGTAGACCGCATCATCGCGCTGGCCTTTGGGCTCGGTTCCGCTCTGGCGGCGGCATCGGGCATCATGTGGGCCCTGCGCTATCCGCAGATCAATCCTTATATGGGCATCTTCCCCGGCTTCAAGGCCTTCATCGCGGCGGTGCTCGGCGGTATCGGCTCCATCCAGGGCGCCATGATCGGCGGCCTGCTGCTCGGCTTCATCGAAATCATGACCGTGGCTTTCATGCCCAGCCTGTCCGGTTACCGTGACGCGTTCGCCTTCGTGGTGCTGGTGCTCGTGCTCCTCGTCAAGCCTACCGGCCTCTTCGGGCAGCGTTCGGAGGAAAAGATATGAAGACCTCCATGCGCAATCTGTTGCTCAACCTGCTTGTCATCGGCCTGCTGGCCCTGTTCCTCGTCTGGGCCGAAACCAACCTCGACGGCTACAAAGTCCAGATCCTCAACCTTATCGCCGTAAACGCCATCCTCGCGCTGTCCCTGAACCTTATCTACGGCTTCACCGGGATGTTCTCGCTCGGGCACGCCGGGTTCATGGCTATCGGGGCCTACGTTTCCGCCCTGTGCGTGCTCCCCGCCGCCCAGAAGGAAATGATGTGGATCCTTGAAGACATCATCTGGCCCTTCTCGGTCATCCACACGCCGTTCTGGTTCTCCGTCGTCGCCGGCGGCCTCGTAGCCGCGATCTTCGGGCTGTTCATCGCCATCCCGGTGCTGCGGCTCGGCGGCGACTACCTCGGCATCGCCACGCTCGGGTTCGCGGAAATCATCCGCGTGCTCATCGTGAACCTGACGCCCATCACCAACGGTTCCCTCGGCATCAAGGGCATCCCGTTCCATGCCTCGCTGCTAGTCAACTACGGGTGGCTGCTCATCACCCTGTATTGCATGGTCAAGCTCTTGAGCAGCAACTTCGGCAACATCTTCAAGGCAATACGCGACGATGAAATCGCCGCGAAGGTCATGGGCATCGACACCTTCAAGGCCAAGGTGCTCTCCTTCTGCCTCGGCGCGTTCTTCGCGGGCGTGGGCGGGGCGCTGCTCGGCAACCTCCTGACCACCATCGACCCGAAGATGTTCACTTTCCTCCTGACCTTCAACGTGCTCATGATCGTTGTGGCAGGCGGCCTCGGCTCCCTCACGGGCAGCATCCTCGGCAGCGCGGTCATCACCGTCCTGCTCGAATGGCTGCGCGCCGTGGAAGACCCCATCACCCTCGGCAGCTTTGAAATCCCCGGCATCCCCGGCATGCGCATGGTCGTGTTCTCGCTGGTTCTTTTGTGCATCATCCTGTACCGCCGCGAGGGTATCATGGGTATGCGTGAAATCACTTGGGATGCCATCTTTGACTTCTTCTCCCGGAGGAAACGCGCATGACCTCCTTCGCTCAGAACGGACTGCTGCTCGACGTGCAGCATGTGACCATGCGCTTCGGCGGGATCACGGCGGTCAACGATTTGTCCATGCAGATCCCCACGGGTTCCATCACCGGGCTCATCGGGCCCAACGGCGCGGGCAAGACCACGGCCTTTAACGTCATCAGCGGCTTCTACAACCCGCAGGAAGGCGACATCCTTTTCAAGGGACACAGCGTGAAGGGCTTCCCCCCGCACCGGATCTGCAGGGCGGGCATGGCCCGGACTTTCCAGAATATCCGGCTCTTCGGCAGCGAAACCGCGCTGGAAAACGTCATGGTCGGCTGCCAAGTCCGCCGCAAAAGCCAGTGGTGGATGCCCATCCTCAGCCTGCCCAACGCCCGGCGCGAGGAAGAGGAAATCCGCGAAAAGGCGAAGGGCCTCATCCACCGCCTCGCGCTCGATTCCTACATAAATGAAAAAGCGTCGAGCCTGCCCTACGGGGCGCAGCGGCGCCTTGAAATCGCCCGCGCGTTGGCGACCAGCCCGGATTTCCTGCTCCTCGACGAACCCGCGGCGGGGATGAACCCGCAGGAAAGCACCGAGCTCATGCGTTTCATCCGGCATATCCGCGACGAATTCGACCTGACCATCCTGCTCATCGAGCACGACATGAAAGTGGTCATGGGCGTGTGCCAGTACATCTGGGTGCTGGAATACGGCCAGCTCATCGCCGAGGGCGACCCGGACGCCATCCGCAACAACCCGAGGGTCATCGAAGCCTACCTCGGAGAGGACGTCAGCAACCATGCTTGAAATCAAGGATCTCCACGTCCACTACGGCGGCATCCATGCGGTGCAGGGCGTCAGCATGCGCATCCCGCAGGGCCAGATAGTCACGCTTATCGGCGCGAACGGCGCGGGGAAAAGCAGCGTCATCCGCTCCATCTCCGGCCTCGTGAAGGATACGAAGGGCGAAGTGCTGTTCACCCCGGTCGTCCGGGGCGGCAGTGGGCCCAAAACGGAACAGATCCTCGGCAAATCCCCTGAGGACATCATCCGGCGGGGCATCTCGGTAAGCCCGGAGGGCCGCCGCATCCTCCCCCACCTCACGGTTGAGGAAAACCTGATGCTCGGCGCGTACATCCGCAACGACAAGGAAGGGATCGAGCAGGACATCGATTGGGTCTACAACCTGTTCCCGCGGCTCAAAGAACGCAGTTGGCAGAAGGGCGGCACGCTCTCCGGCGGCGAACAGCAGATGCTCGCCGTGGGGCGCGCACTCATGAGCCGCCCGGATTTGGTGATGCTCGACGAGCCCTCGCTCGGCCTCGCCCCGCTGCTGGTGAAGGAAATCTTCGACATCATCCTGAAAATCAACGCCGAGGGCAAAACCGTACTGCTCGTGGAACAGAACGCCCTCGCGGCCCTGTCCATCGCGCATTATGCCTATGTGCTCGAAGTCGGCCGCGTCGTCGCCGAAGCCTCCGGACAGGAACTGCTCAAGGATCCTAAGGTCAAGGAAGCCTATCTCGGAGGGTGATCTGCCTTACATGCCGGGAGATAATCCGCCCTCAAAGGGGGATAGCTCAATAACGGCCGCCAGCGAGATGCATCCCCCGTACAAAGGAAGTTGTTTTTTTCCGTAAAAAGCGGATTAAACCTTGACAGAAAACACTCTAAAGCGTATCAACTCAAATTCGGAACGGGACGTTAACTCAGTAGGTAGAGTATCTGCCTTTTAAGCAGAGAGTCGCAGGTTCGATCCCCGCACGTCCCACCAATTTTTTCAAGCCCTTACAGGTAAAACTGTGAGGGCTTTTTTCGTAGGCAATATTTTTTCCAACCCTATTTCCAACCTTTTTACTAGAATCTATAATTCATACTAAAATTATCCCACATATGCATAAAAGGAAGGTACTATGACGATCCATCTACCTATGTCGGATATTATAAAAATTCTTTCAGAAATAAAATACTTTTACGATATTATACTTCAACCAGATCCAAATGCATATATTAA
>NZ_DBMAFI010000089.1:0-11326 GCF_057864385.1 Bilophila sp.
AGAATAGCTCACAAGCGGCTCTTTGCCATGATATTTTTTATATACATAAAAAACACGGTGGCAATGATGCTTCATGGTATGATATTCTCTTTATCTATTCTAAAAGGTAAGGAGAAAAAATGGAGAACATTTCAAAAAAACTCATGATAGGAGCTTGCGAAATTGCCTGTAGGTATCCATCTCTCTCCCTTGAGGATGCTGTGGGCGATGCACGTCAACTCGCTGAAATGATTAAACAGTATCACTTTGAAGATACTCAAAAAGAGGAGTACATCCTTACTGCGGCATGTTGGTTTATCGGTGCGGACCCTGATCTTTCTCCTAAAGGAGCTATCGACAAGGCACTGCATTTGTGGAATATTATAATGATATAAATAAAAATATATAAAGACTGGAGAAACAACGGCTCTCCAGTCTTTTGTTTAAAAAAGGCTCTGTTATAGTATGTGCTGTTATAGTATGTGGTTGTTTCATCTCCACAGTGCGGTGAAAAATATAGCTTTTTTTCCAGTTTTCCCCTCGGCGGGATCCACGGCTAAGGCATTTTGCCGGTTATCCCTTTGGAGTTTCAAGGAAAAAAGCATCAACCATTTTTTAGAACACAGCCTAAAAAACTAGATAATGATTTTTTTGTTGGGTTGTGTTGTCATTTTATATATAAGAGTTGAAATTATGTAAAATAATTTTTTCGTGACTTAAAAATGGTTAAATAATTTCAAGGTATTATATTTAATTGACGACACGACCTAAGCAAATCTTGTAAAGTTCACAGATAGAAAATAGGTATAAGCCATCGCCTTATTTTGTTCGATTTCTATAAAAATAGCTTTGCCATAACTTCCACAACGGGCACCAGAATTTTTTCTTTTCACCATAACAGCATTTTCCCTGCGGCAAAAGCTTTCTTATTTTGTAACATTCTATATCTACCTCATCCATGGTGTTCTGTATGATTTCTTCCTCCCAGCAGGTGAGCGTTTTTTGTTTTACGATAAGAAATCGTGTTTCTTCCAATATATTTATAATTTTTGTTAGAGATACAAGCATTTTTTCTCTCTTTTCATCCGCATCCTGTTTGATTTGGGCCGTTGCCCAATCCAGTAGTAATGAATTGCCTAGAGCAATACATAAGCGCGGCAACATCTTCAGACTTGGAAAATAATTGTCATCTTCTTTAAGGTAACGCCGGATGAGGGAAATTGATACACCAAGGCGTTGAGCAATTTGTTCAGCAGTAAGGCCGCTTTCCTCCTTGGCTGTTCGGATTGCTTCTTTTGCCGTCATTGTTTTGTAATTCAGCATATTGCCGTTCCCCTATTATAAAAGGTTATAGAGTTATGCCCTTTGAATGGGGCAAAACATCGTGCACCTTTACAGGGGAAGGAAATGGATAACAATAATTCTAGTGGGGTTATGTTATAGTAAAATATGTTCCATCACGGAATGGCTGAATTAGGAGTATGGCGACAAAGATCTGTGCGGCTGCATCCATCTGTACCGTGCCCCAGATTTCCAGAACCATAAGCGTGGCATCGGCAGAAGAGTGCTTTTCTCCCAGAAGGCAAATATCTCTTCGCGGAATGCTGTGAATTCGGCAAGGCATTGGCGCTGGTCAGAAGGATTGACTGCCAGTGTTATTACAAATCAGGCCGAAAATGAGCCACGGCATTCAGGCTGCCCTGTAAGCCACAGCGGGCTTTTTTTATCTGCTTGGGCTATACGTTCACTAGATCGGCCCCTAGCAGTTTTTCCGCATTGCCGTGGAAAAATTTTTTCTTGTGTTCTTCTGAGAAGCCAAAACGCTCTACGTCTCGGACAGCTTGCTCCATGTTGTAGCAGGGGTAGGCGGAACCGAACAATATCCTTTCTCCATCCAGCCAGCGCATGGCCTCTCCATACATGCTGTTGCCGGGGGTGTCTGGATTCAGCATATACAAGTCCGGGAGCAGCCAGACGTTAGGGCATACCAAGCAGACATTGAAGGGGAATCCATGGGTAGCAGCCGTGGGCCAGCACAATCTGAAGTCCGGGAAAGTCGTTTGCCACGCGCTGGACGGCAGTGGGGTCGGAATAGTCAAGATTTCCTTGGAAGAAGCTCATGGTGAGCACAACGGGAATGCGAGCCTTTTCGCAGCGGGCATAGATGGGGTAGAGCGTGTTGGAATCGGCATACCTTGGAGGTATGCAGTTGGCTGGTTCCATGGCAATGCCCTTAAAACCCAGCGTGATGCAACGCTCAAGCTCGTCCATGGCCGCCGCTATGCCCCGGGATACATCGAGACTGCCGAAGGGGATGATCTTGTCGGGATATTCCACGGCAAGGGCGTGTACGTCGTCGTTGGAGACGGAGGCTGTGTCGTCTGGTATTTGGCGGCCTATGGCCACACCTTTTCTGATGCCGGCCGCAGCTAGCTCCTTCCAGAACAGTTCCATGGATTTTTCTCCGGCGGCGCGGCTGGGAATGCCATGATGCTTCTGAGGGGCCGTTTCATTGCACGCCGGGGAATAGATGCCCAGCCTGGTAAAGCTTTTGTAGGGAGGGCGCAGACGAAAGTCAAAGATTTTCATGATAGTTCCTTGTTATTGGTGGGTTAGGCAAATTACGGGGTTAGAAAACGACCTTGCTCCAGACATAGCCGAAAATCAAAAGTACGCAGCACAGGAACGAGCAGCAGATAAAGCCGTGCGTGAATTCCTGTCGGAAAGATACATAGTCCCTTTGTCCGAAGATGATGGCGTTGATGGGGTTTGCGGCGGGAAAGAACATGGAGAGGCTGGAACTCAGCACTACAAGGTAGGACAGAATTTCGGGATGGATAGGAAGACTGTCCCGGATGAAGCAGACAATGGTCACGAAAAGTGCGCAGATGATCATGTTGTTGGCGAAATTGGTGATGTAGGCGGTGAGGAAGATAACTGTGGCCATGATGAGGGCAGTAGGTATGTTGTTCAGCAGCGCGGACACGCCGGAAGAAATGATGGCGTTGAGGCCGACGACATCGGAGGAAATTGCATTGGCGAGCGGGAACAGTACCACCAGAATGAAAAACACGTTCCAAGGAAAGAACGGTGCGATTTTGCCCACGTCTATGAGCGGCTCGCCTTCTACCCGGACTATAAACAAAACGGCGAGCAACAGCAGAGAAAGACCGCCAAGCCCCAACATGCCGAATATCTTGTACAGGGAGGAGGACTGCGGAACGACGCCTGGCAGCAGCAGGAAGAGAAGCGTACCGATTACGCCGATGAGTGCGACTTTCTTTCTCAATGAAAGCGACATGTTTTCCTTAACATGGACGTAGTTTTTAAGCGGAGAGAGATCAACCCGCATGCAGTATTTGCAGAACAGCACATAAGCGGCAATAGTTAACACACTTAGCGGCATGCAGAACAGGACGAAGTGGACCAGATTCATTTCCGTGCCGGTGATAGCTTGGTAGGCACCTATGGCCACGATACCGCTGCCCTTGAAGGGAAGAGCGGAGTCGCCGAAGGCTAGGGAGAAGCCCATGCCGACGAAAAAGGCGGGAACGGCGGAGGAGTATGGCTTTATTCCCGTTTTTTTCGCGAGATCCTTGAACAGTTCGAGAAAGATGACAAAAACAGCGATACTCTGTGAAAGGAGCGCGGCGAGGAACCCGGCAATCAGAAAATAGAACAGGAGGAGAAAGGGCTTGCCTCTGGCGCTTTCCATGCCCAGCAGCCAGTCGAGAATGACTCCCGTGAGATCGGCCTGTTGAACGAAGGCGGCGAGGAGCAGCAGGGAGAGTATCATGACCAGGGTTTGCGAGCCGAAGGCCGCTTGCAGTACGGTGGTCATGGGCATGTAGTCCGTGCAGCCCAGGGCCACCACGCCCAGCAACGAGGGCCATGCCAGACCGACATTGACCCACCCGTAAATGACGCCGATGAATACGCCGATGACCTGCATGCTGACGTGAGTCAGCGGGGCTACGGGAGGCAGGAACTGGAAAAGAAACATAAAGGCCAACACGACGGCACTGTGAAGCGCATAGGAAAGGTTTTTAGTCATCGCAGTTTCCTTTAGCTTTAGCTATGGAGCATTTTCAGAAGGCGGACTAGAGCGTTGCCGAGCTCGTCCACGTAGTGCAGACCGTCGGCGTCCTGCTCTGCCCCGTGGGGCAACGTACCGTTGGAGGCATCCATGCCATGAGGCCAGTACACGCTGCCGGGCACGATCATTCCCGTGGTAAGGAAAAAGGCCTGCATGGTCTGAATGCTATGAACGGAGCCAGAGCGATAATAGGCTGAAAGGGCCGCACCGACCTTGCCGCTGAACAGGCAGCGTGCTCCACCGCGGCGCAGAGCGCCCCTGGCGATGAATCCAGCCCGGTCGATGAGGGCTTTCATTTCTGGAGTGACGGACCAGAAGTAGGTCGGGGAACCGAGGAGAATGCCATCGGCTTTTTTCATTTCTTCCAGCCATTCATTGAGTGGATCGTCATTA
This sequence comes from Bilophila sp., assembly GCF_057864385.1. Taxonomy (NCBI): domain Bacteria; kingdom Pseudomonadati; phylum Thermodesulfobacteriota; class Desulfovibrionia; order Desulfovibrionales; family Desulfovibrionaceae; genus Bilophila; species Bilophila sp. The sequence goes on from NZ_DBMAFI010000089.1 coordinate 4,469, forward strand.
AAGACACAACGCTCTAGATTGTTCTTTCTGCACATCTGGCAGGCTCGGCAACCGTGAATGTTGCTTCCGCCTACCTGAATGAGTCTGGTTTCCATACCTTCCTTTTCCAAAATATTCAGACAGCGGCGCAACAACATGAAGGTGTTGCCGCCTTTTCTTGGGCTGCCGTTGAAAGCTGCCACATACATGGTTTTCCCTTTCGGAGGATTATTGATGTTATGCGTGAATTTTTTTAGCTATGTCGCAGAGTTCACGAAAAGCGCCGTCTGACAGGGTGGCCTCGCCCATGCCGGGACTGCGTCCGAGCATGCCGTATTTTTGTTCCCCATATCTATGATAGGGCAGAAGCTCATAGCGCACGTTGTTGAAACGGCTGACGAAATGGGCGATCTCCTCAATATCGCTGGCGTTGTCGTTGAATCCGGGAATGACCGGAGTGCGTATGGTCACGGGCAGGCAGGGAAAGCTTTCCCGCACCCGAATGAAGTTTTCCAGAATGTGTTTGTTGCCGACGCCGGTCCATACCTTATGCTTTTCCGTGTTCATACTTTTTATGTCCATGAACATGGAGTCGAGGAGGCTGGCCGCGGACAGTATGGCTTCGGTGGAGACGTGGCCGCAGGTTTCAATGTTGGTGTGCACTCTCGCTTGTCTGGCCAGGCGGAGAATAGCGAGGGCGAATGCTGGCTGGTGCAAGGGCTCGCCTCCGCCAAGAGTCATGCCTCCTCCAGAACGCACGTAGAATACCTGATCCTCAAGAATCCGGCGGAGGACTTCTCCTGCGGTAACGGTTTTGCCGTAGACTCCCAAACTTCCACCTGGGCAGGCTCGCGTACAGAGGCATGCCGATTCCGGACGGCATATCTTCCGATCCACCACAGGGGAGCCATTTGTGAAACGGATGGCCCCCTTGGTGCACATTTTTTCGCAGGTGCCGCAGTGCAGGCAGTCCTGTTCGGAGTAGGAAAGCTCCTGAAAGCCGTTCTGGGACTCAGGATTGCTGCACCAGCGGCAACGGAGGGGACACCCTTTGAAAAAGACGAGCGTCCGTATCCCCTCGCCGTCATGGACGGAAAACTTCTGTATATTGAAGATGATTCCGCTCGTCTTTTCGTCGGTCATCACGCGGCTCCGAAGTCATTATGCGCATTACGGGAAATGATGTCGTTCTGTAACGCGGTGGAGAGCTCCACAAAGTAGGCGCTGTAACCCGCCACGCGAACCATAAGGTTGCGGTATTTCTTCGGGTTTTTCTGCGCGTCAATCAGGGTCTTCTGGTTGATGACATTGAACTGCACATGCCAGAGTTTGAGGTCGCAGAACGCCCGGAAGAAGCTTATGAGACGGCGGGTTCCTTCGTCGCCCGCCACAGCTCCGGGGGTAAATTTGATGTTGAGCAGTCTCGCCGCGCGCGATGTGGAAGCCCAGTTCTTGCTGTGGAAGTTGGACAAAAGAACCGCAGTAGGCCCGTTGACGTCCATGCCTTGCGAGGCAGAGGAGCCGTCGGATACCGGCATGCCTGCGAGTCGGCCATTGGGAGATGCCCCCAGTATTCGCCCAAAGGGAATGTTGGCCGTGATGCTCACCATGCGCAAATCGAGATGGACGCCGGTATTCTTGAAGTTCTGAGAAAGAATTTCTTGGCAGGCAGCCTCGATGTCACGCCCTATGTTGTCGGCATAAGGGTCGTTGTTGCCGTAGCAGTGGCCGGAACGAAGAACGCGGCGGACATGCTCCTTGCCTTCAAAGTTGCATTCCAGCGCATCCAGCAGTTCGCGCATGGAGAACACCTTGTCGTCAAATACAAACTGTTTAATGGCCGCCAGAGAGTCCACTGCTGTGGCGAAGCCTATGCATTCCACAAAACCCAAGTCGAGCGTACCGGGAATGTTGCGAGGCGTATCCAGATCCATGCAGGCCGCGAATGCCTTGTCGTGAAGCGCGTCTTCCATGGGCGCGGCATAAGTCTGACCACGTTGCTCCTGAATTTGATATTGGAGGAAAAGGGCATAGCGCATCATGAACTGAATCTGCTTCTTGAATGCGTCCCAAAACTCCTCCCATGTGCGGAACGTACAGGGATCACCTGTTTCCATGGAGAACAAATCTTCTCCATAGCTCTTCAGGCGGCCGTTGAACAGCGTAGTTTCCACTGCAGCCGTGCAGTTGGTCTGTGTGCAGGGGCTTGTGTAGGAATCCACGTTGGGCATACGGATTTCCGTGCAGCCGGAAGCGCAGTAGTCCATAATATCAAGCAACGGTGCTCCCTTAGCCAGATGAAGAGGGATGATTTCCTCGTCGTTGTACAGTTTTGGGAACCCCTGTCCCACCTTGACCGTTTCCGCCACGGCCCAGAGGAAGGCTTCAGGCGAACGGGCATGGATTCGGACCGCAAGGTCGGGTTGCTGAAGCGGGCATTCCCTGCGGGAACGGAGAATGAGGTAGCTTAGTTCGTTGGTCGCGTCCTGGCCGTCGCTGGTTTGTCCGCCCACGGTCGCCGCTTCCCAGTGAGCGTACCCTTCATGCTGCGTGGCGGACTGCGCGGAAATGGGCAGATTGAGGAACTGCGCCTCCTGAAGCCACAAGCAGTCCAGAAGTTCCAGCACCTTTTCGTCGTCCAGACGGCCAGATTCTATGTCGGCCTTGTAGTAAGGGTAGAGGTACTGGTCCATGCGGCCGTTGCCGAGCATGAAGCCTACGCAGCGTTCAAGCCTGACCATGCTTTGCACAAACCACATGGACTGCATGGCCTGATGGAACGTTTCGGCCGGAAACTCTGGTACTCTCATGCAGTTTTCCGCAATATTCTCCAGTTCGACACGGCGGATGGGGTCGGATTCCGTGGCTGCCAGACGGCGGGCGGCTTCCGCATGCCTGTTCGCCCATATCACAAGAGCGTTGCAGATGGTCACCATGGCCTTGAGGAAAAATTCCTTTTCCCACAGATCCTTTGCGTTGTTTCTGTCCAGATGGGCCAAGCGTTCTTCCGCCTCTTTGCGTATGGCGGCTGCGCCCTTACGGATGATTTTATCGTAGTCTGGTACCCACTGAAGGCAGCCGTTCATGGATGCCTGTTCCCCGACATAGGGTCTGGGCACGCTGCCGTCAGGCGTGGCATAGGTGAATTTTCTGAACTCGTTGGGGATGGATTGGATGAGTTTTTTATGGAACGCCTTGTCCTTCCAGTACGGGACGATTTTTTCCTTGACGAAGCGGAGGTCTTCGGCGTCGACGTGCAGGGGAGCGCTTAGGTTGTTTTGGGCGGCTTCCAGTCCTTCACCCATGATGTCGCCTATGATTTCAGGATACAGCAAACCGTAACGCCCCTTGTCGGTACCGACGCGGCCAACGAGAAGTTGGTCCTCCTCAATATAGACAGGAAGCTTTTCCGCGAGATGCTTCATAGCAAGGGCATAACGCAGAACAAGAGGCAGCCCCTCTGTTTCCTTCATGGATTCAGTAAAATATTTTGCGCGGTTCACATCGACATAGGGAACCATATTTTCAAAGCAGCGCCTGAATATTTTCTGAAAGCGGGCATGGTACGAAGGGGGGTTGTTCTTTCCGACACAACTGCCGGTGGCAATGGCTTGTTCCTGGGGGCTGTAGCTGACGGAAGTCAATGACGTATTCATGGTATCCTCCTGAAGGGATTTTTTTGATGGATGTCCTTCAAGAATGCTATATTTATGCCATGAATATAGTATGTTGAATTCTTTTTAGAATTTTTAGGAGTATAATTGTTTGTGGTAAAAACAACACGATAGTGTTGTCAAATTGCAACAAAAACGTAAAATTCAGTACGGATCAGCAGGGATTATGCCCGATCATCGCTGCATTCTTGTGGGAAGATGGGAGAAAAAACATGCCGCACTTGGACGAAGAAAAATGATAACATATAATTATCATTATAAAAATAATATAATAGATCGTTTGTTTCTTTTTGGGACAAGCGGCTCCTTTAATGTGTGGCAAAATGCCATTTTCCCCGATGGGCTGCAAAAAAAGCGCACGTTGCTGCAAGAAGACAGCCGCAGGGTTGTCTTCAGGAGCTTTTTGTGGAGGCCATGTGCCCTGTAGAACAAATATGGAGGAATATATGTCGCTGGATTTTTTCAAAAAAAGCGAGTCTGGCCGGATGTGGCTGTAACCATTCTATTTGCGTTTACTGGTTATTATTCTATGCCATACTTGCGCATCTTTCTTGCAATGGTGGAGAAGTCGATGCCCAAATGGTTGGCCATAGCTCGGTATGTTCCATATTTTGCCCGGGCGTCGGTGAGCATTTTTCTTTCCAGAATTTCCGTGGCTTCGGGAAGCGTCATTTCCTTGGTTTCCTCTAAGGGGAGGTGAAGGTCATGCTTCTGAACTCCACATTGAAGGTACCTGGTGACATCTTCAGAGGTTATCTCGTTTGTTTCGGCAAGAACGACCAGCCTTTCCAATGTGTTGCTGAGTTCACGCACGTTCCCAGGCCAGTCATATGCGAGAAGGTGGGCCCACGCATCGCCGGTCAGATAACGGGAGAACCCATAGGCCTTGTTATATTTCTCCAGAAAGAAGGGGATAAACTCCATGAGATCTTGCCGGCGGTTTCTTAGTGGAGGGATGGACAGGGTAAAGACGCTTAGCCTATAGAAGAGATCGGAACGGAAAAGCCCCTGCCTGACGAGGACAGGCAGATCCTTGTTGGTCGCCGCGATGATACGGACATGACAGTCGATATCTTTTCGTCCACCGACGCGTCTAAGCTTGCCTTCTTGGAGAACGCGCAGCAGCTTGACCTGAAGCTGGAGATCGAGATCTCCTATTTCATCAAGAAAGAGTGTGCCGTCGTCGACCTCTTCAAACAGGCCGGGCGTATTTCGCCATGCACCTGTAAAGGCTCCCTTTTCATAGCCGAAAAGTTCCGACTCCATGAGGGCTGGCGGAATGGCGCCACAGTTGATTGCGAGCAACCTTTTTTTGTTGCGGTTACTTTTGCTGTGGATTCGTTTGGCGAGTACTTCTTTGCCCGTGCCGGATTCCCCAAGAATGAGTACCGGAGCACTTGTCTGCGCGATTTTGTCCGCCATCTTCAGAATATGCAACATTTCTGGAGAAGTTGCGGTGACGACGTTGGAATCGGGAAACATCTCCGAGGTGGAGCTCTGCGGAGCCTGAATATGACGTGTCCATGATGATGAGGCGATAATGAAGTTATAGACGTCGGCGATGTCACATGTCAGGGCGATGACACCTTCGAGTTGTTTTCTGTCGTCGATGACAGGTACGGTGATGGACATGAACGTACGGCCGCTGTACTGGGTGACTTCCCCAATATTCACCTTACAGGATTCGATAACCTTGATGGCCGCCGGATTCAGTATTATGCCAAATTTCTTCAAGTCATAAAGGCTGCGTCCCACAAATTCAGGGGGAATGATCCGGGATTCTCGAGCCTCCTGATTGGCATAGACAATGACCCCATTTTTATCGACGAAGTTGATGGCAAACCGGGCATTGTCGATAAAGTGGAAAAAATCCGGTAGCTCCACGCTGGAAAGAGCTATAGGGATTTCCAGCATTTTTTTCTGAAAGCCGTCGATAGATTTTTCTTTGTTGTTCATGGTATTGCCTCGTGAGTGGTCTCTGCCCTACCCCCTATTGAATAGACAAATAAAAAGCCTTGGGCAATCTTTAAGATCAAGTGGTCAGGCTTCTCCGGCAATCCCGGCGGAGTCCGTTGATACCCATATCCTATAAAAGAGCATTGCCGAAAGCAGCGGCATGGTCAAGAACGGCGAAGCCAGAAGGCTCGTTTTGACCATGCCGCTGTTTCAATAACATTTTTATATATTACGTTGGCTGTACCATATCGTATGAGCGTATCGGTCTGTTTCATCATTGAATCTTTGAATTGACTCCGGCGTAAGTTGAATATTAGCAATACAATATTTCCCATTGTCCAAAAGGAATATTAGACGGCCTTAAGCCATAAGCAATCCTCTCTAGCGGTTCGCCCCATAGGGACGGTGAAGTCTGTACAGCTCACTAACCAACCTCTTTCGGCATTGTAAACGTTTTTGAAGCGTTGCATGCCTCCAGATAGAAAGAAAAGCGAGAATATCGGCCACCTACAAAGGCCAGCTTAAAAATGTCAGTACCCAGTAGATCGTCAATCCCCGCATAGTCAGGGTGCCTGCCGTTAGGCATCAATGTCAAGGATAAAAGACCGTCATTGCAAGGTATACAGATGAAACGAGGTGGTGGAACCGGTCTCGCAGGGTATCAAGATTGTGCTTGAAGACATAAAACCGGATATAAAAACTCCATATGTTTTTAACATGTTGAGTAGTGAGTGACTCGTGCCGTTCATCTTATGCGCGGACTTGAAATCACAAAGCCATGTCCGCCGCCGGAGGGTGAGGCCGTCTGAGCGGCGGCTTTGGCCTGCGGAACCGTGAGCTGCCTATATGCCTCCATATGCCCAAAGGCTTCCGCAAGGGTATCAAAGGTGACGTTAACGGTACGCGCTCCATCGATGATATGATTTTTCACGTATTGGACACGAAGGCCGATTTTGCCGTTGACCGTCTGGAGCACGCGCAGACCGTAGGTTTCTCCGTCCCCAGCGTCCAATGCCAGTATTTGCCCGTTTTCACTATAAAATAAGTTAACAAATAAAACGTCTTCTGATGGCTCCCTGATGCTCGCCTCCCCACCTCAAGGCTTACCGTACGGCGGCAAGTCTGCCCCAAAAGGGGATTCCCCACGTCTCATCGGTCGAACGAAAGGCGGCCCGAATTTCAAACTTCACGCCGGTTGTGACGGGCATGAGCGGCCCGTCCTGCTTTTGCTGGCCGAAGGGCAGGTCAG
>NZ_DBMAFI010000090.1:0-10795 GCF_057864385.1 Bilophila sp.
GCACTGAAGACGCTTTCCCTACGGAACGTCGCGCCCATGCCTTTCAGGATTTCTCCCACTGAACGACACGGATTTCCGGCTTCCTTTCGGTCATTCAGCGGTGTTTCCCGCTGTCTCCGGTATTCGGCAGTCTGGCGGCGTTGCTTGTAGTCATGGAGAAATTCGACAATCCCCAAGGTATTTCCTGGTGGCACCTCATCCGCTGATGGCGCACGTTTTTGGGAATGCAGGTGCAGCCAGATGCCGAACGGCATGGCATCGTTGGCGACGGGTGGAAATTTTGTCGCGAACGCTTCAAACATGGGGCGTAGCCGAGTTTTGTTTGCAAGCCATGCCTCATGCTGACTCTGCTCACGTTCCTGCTGCATCCGCATTGCCCTCCGCAGGTCTTGAGTGCGTTCCTCGCCTGTCTGACCGGAAGGCCGCACCGGATCGAGCCAGCGTTGTCCGCGCAGCCAGTTGCCCATTTGCGGCACAAAGCGGCCCTGTTCGCGTTGCCAGCTTTCCGAGGAGGCAAAGCGTCGAATGGCGGCATGAAGTTCAGCCAAAGGCGGCAGCTCTCCGCTTCGCAGGAGCTGGAGCCAGGCCAGACGCGCGAAGCCCTTGGCCTCCTTTTTGGGGTACATAGCCCAGGTGGATTCAAAATCGGGAAGAGAAGAAGACACACCCCCGCCGCAGGCGTTCTGGCCATGCGGCGAACGGGACTGGCTGTTGTTTCACCGGGCGTATGGGGGAAAGGGGGGAGTATTTTTCTTTGTTTGCTAAGATTGGTTAAGTAGCCAAAATTTGCCTCATGGCAGCCAGCTCCTATCTGTTTGTTGGAAAAAGATGCCTCTTGCTTTTCAGCAAGCTCTTCAGGGCGCAAAAGGTAATAGACGGAAGAGCGATATTGCTCACACCTTATAAAAATGAGCTTTTCTTTGACAAGCTCGGCAAGGTAGTTTTTGACGCTGCTGATGCTGCATGAAAGTCTTTTTGCAAGCGTTGCCTGTGAAGGCCAGCAATGGTCTTTCTCTGAGGCATAGTCACATAAAAGTGCGTACATGGCTTTTGCTCCAAACGTAATGGACTTTTGCAAAACAAACTGTGGAAGAATTGGGCCGTAAATATTTCCCTTGGGGGTAAACGTCTCCATTTTTTTTTCCCGGCCCGAAAAAAGACAAAAACAGCAGATTCGTTGTTGACAACGAGGAACCTTACGGTTACTGTTGTTCTTACGTTACGTGCGTAAGAACTTAGTTCTGCATGAAGCCGTTGAGTTACCGCTCGACGGCTTTTTGTTTTTTTGGGGCTTGGCGTTATTTCCTCAATGGAATGTCCTCTTGAGGCGAGTTGACGAATTGTTCAAAACGTGGGCATCACGCATAACCGCAAGGGCAGCGCCGGGGGAGGCTTCCGGCATCTGCCCGGAGTACGGCGCGGTCAGTGGAGGCGCACGTATGCGTGGGAGGGCGTCTGGAACCGAAGAAAGAAGGACGTGGCCGTATATGAAAAAAACTCCCGCCGACCATGTGGGGCACATGGTCAGAAGGAGTTCTGTACGGAGAACAAAAAGGAGCAGACCCGAAAAAAACAGAAATTTTTCGGAAAAATTTTTGTTCTCAATAACTACGGTATATTCTTGGGGAAATGAAAGACGGCTGGCAAAAAATAGATAATAAAGGGCTATGCCACAGGAAATGGCTGATGCGTTATTTCTTGAAATTCCGAAGGAATAATCAATAACATACCGTAACCATAGCCCATCAACGGAAAAACTGGAGAAAGGGGTTGTATGTCCACCATACTGCGGAGATGAAACAACCACATCCTATGTCAGGGCCTTTGAGGAAGGACGGCTGATGGAGGCTCCCAGCAGCAGGTTGATGTTGCTTGGGGGATTCCAAACGGATAATGCTGAAGCCCCCTGAGCGTCAGCCAGCGGGAAGAGCGTAGAAAAAGGTGCATATCCGCCATACGGTGAATATGCAGTCAAATGCTGTACGGATAAAGCGAAGGCACCCTCGCTGGACATACTAATCCGATGTGTAAGGACTCTCTCTCTCTCTCTCTCTCTCTCTCTCTCTCTCTCTCTCTCTCTCGGTTTGATTCCGTACTGGCGCAGTTTCAGGTATAGGGTGGAGCGTTTCATGCCGAGCAGTTTTTCCGCACCGTTTTCGCCGCTGATGCGGCCTCCGGTTTTATTGAGGATGTATTGGATATACCGCCGCTGGAGCTCCTGAAGCGTGGGGGTGTCCGCGTAGAGGGAGGTTTCGGCGTGCGGGGAGGGCTCCTGCGTTTCGCGCTGCCCCCCGACGGCCAGATCAAAGGGGCCGCCCGTGTACAGGATGACGGCGCGTTCCACCGCATTGCGCAGTTCCCGGATATTGCCGGGCCACTGGTACTCGGAGAGGCGGCGCAAGGATTCCTTGTCCGGGCAGGGGATCTTTTTGCCGTAGCGACGGGAAAAATGGTCGGTGAACGCCATGATGAGCTCTTCCAGATCCTCAAGGCGTTCGCGCAGCGGCGGGATGGTCACGGGGATGACCGAGATGCGGTAATAGAGATCCTCGCGGAAGGTTCCCTCACGCACGGCACGGGGCAGGTCGCGGTTGGTGGCGGCGATGAGCCGGAAGGAGGAATGGATCTCCTTGGTTCCGCCAACGCGCATGAAGCGGTGCTCCTGCAGTACGCGCAGGAGCTTGATCTGCATGTTCATGGGGATGTCGCCCACTTCGTCGATGAACAGCGTACCGTTGTCCGCCAGCTCAAAAAAGCCGATTTTTTGCCCCGTGGCGCCGGTGAAGGCGCCTTTTTCGTGCCCGAAGAACTCGTTCTCGAAGAGGTTTTCGGAAACCGAGGCCGGGTGGACGGCGACGAACGGCCCTTTGCAGCCGCTGTGCCGATGCACGTAGTTGGCCATGACCTCCTTGCCCACGCCCGTTTCCCCCAGCAGGAGGACGGCGGCGTCCGTGGCCGAGACGACCTTGGCGCGTTCAAGGCACATGCGGAACGAGGGGCTTTTGCCCCACAGTTCAAGCCGCTCCTCCTGCGCCATCTTGGTGACGGCGTGGATCTGCCGCACTTCGGCGCGCATGCTGCGGGCTTCGAGCAGGCGGAGGGCATTCTTGAGCTCCGAAGCGCAGAACAGCCCGATACGGCCCAGATCCTCTTGGGCGCAATGGGGTATCCGGCTGGAGTGCGCGGAACTGTCCGCATAGAGCAGCCACGGGTTCCCGCCGGGAAGCCTGAAAGGGAGGCAGAGGATATCCAGCCCGTTCCGCTGGGACGCGAAAGGGGTTTTTTCGCGGATGCGCTCCCGGATCAGATCGCGGCCCGGAGCGAACATCCCGGAGGCGATTTCCGAACCGGAGAGGTTGCAGGAGCCGCAGCGGAGCAGGGTTTCCCCATCCATGCGGAAAAGGGCGGTGCGCTCGGCGCGGAAGACCTTACGCAGGCAGGCCGCGAGCTGGTAACAATATTCCTCAAGGGTTTCCCACTCATGGATGGAGCCCGCTTCACGGCAGCAGGCATCGAAGAGGGCCTCTTTCTGATCCGGCGAGGCCCATGTGGGGCGCTGCCTGTCGATGCCGATCCGGCTGAGGTGCTTGAGGGCTTCCTCCCTGGCCTCCTGCGCTTCCTCCTCACGTCCGAGGACGCTCAGGATCTCGGATCGCCGCCGTTGCCCAAACCCATACTCGATGGGCATGGCGGCGTCTTTGAGGGTTGCAAGGCTCGCGTCGAGCAGCTTGAGGGCTTCCTGCGGCGACGTGTTGCGGAGGAGGATGGCCTTAAGCCGCAGGGCATGCCCGCGCATCATCGGGCTGGGGCTCGTTTCGGCTTCGCGGAGCAGGGTATCGAGATCGATGCCCGGCAGCGGCGGGAAGCCGTGCTCGGCGTAAAAGGCCGCGAGCTCAAGAATCCAAAGGTAATTGTAGGACAGGGAGAAGGAGGGGTGGCGTTTGGCCTGCCGCAGGGCGTCGGCGAGCAGGTTGTAGGACATTTCGGCCCGATCCATGCGGGAATAGCAGAGCGCGATGGTGGCGAAGGCCCTGAGCATGAGCTTGGGGTTGGCGGCCATCGTCGTGCGGGAAACGACGGACTGGAGCGTTTCCAGCGCGTCGTCCTCGCGGCGCATGTAGGCGTAGAGGACGCCGAGGTGCTGGCGGCAGACCTGCGCGGACATGGCGTTCCCTTCCAGCTCCGCCGTGCTGATGGCGGATTTGATCATGCCGAGGGCATGGGCGAAGTGCCCGAGGTAGGTGGCGGAAGAGGCCGCCTGAAGCACAAGCTGCGACTCGAAGAAGGGCAGCACGGGCCTGTGGGTGCTCTTTTGGAGCATCTCGTAACATTCGAGCGCCTTCTGGAAGTTCCCGCGGATGAAGTGCATCACGATGAGGAAAGGGGTGATCCGGGTGTACAGCTCCTTGTCGTCCAGCGCCTTGAGCAGCTCCATGGCGGAATGGAAAATCTCGTGGGCCCGCTCGAAATGGATGGTGCCCGCAAAGAATGTGGCGGAAGCCTGCGCGAACCGGATAAGGACGAGGGTGCGCTTGTCCCCTGCGGAGGCGGCGTATCCGGCGGCCTTTTTCAGGAGGGCGGAGGAACGGGCCGCGTTCTTCATATAATAGAAGGAGGCGTCGTGGGCGGCGAAGCTGTATTGGATGAAGGAGCGGGCTTCCGGGGCGGTGAGCCTGCGGCTCTGCCACTGTTCGAGCTGGTTGAGGAGCAGTTCGAGGTATCCGGCGCTTCCGGCTATGTCCGCCTTGCGCATGAGGGCGCGCATGCGCTTCGTGCATATCTCGCATGCGGTTTCCGGCATTTGGGATTCACAGGCGGAGATGAGCTCTTCGAGGGGCGAACCCGTGTCGCGGAACAGGAAGCCCGGCAGGGTTTCCCGCAGGTATTCGGCCCCGGCTTGCGTCAGGCTCCATGTCTCGTCCCGCTGTTCCGCAAGGCCGTCGCTGGTCACTCTGTGCAGGGCTATTTCCGCCTGAGCCGCCGGGCACTCGAGCATCTGGATAAGGCATAGTGTCGAGCGCTCCTGCTTCAGGGACGACAAAAGCCAGAGAATCAAGAGTGATGTGGATTCTTGCATACCCGTGCGCTCCCCCTGTGGCGATTTGTCCCAAGGTAGCGTGCCGCCTGCGGTGCGTCAATGGCGCCGGGGCTTGTCTATTATAAATTCTGGACAAAACAAGTCCAAAAATTGGACGTATCCAAAAACTGGATATCCCCTCCCCCTCCCTTTTTCCGCGCCGCGCGCCAACAAGTCCATTCTTTCACTAACAAAATCCTTTTTCCTATAACGTGGCATGGAGCTTGCTCTTTGTAAGGCATCACTCGTTGAGGAGGCTCCGCGTGTTCTACGGATGGAAGTTGGCGACCATAGGTTCCTGCGGGAATCTGCTCCTTCAGGGAAGCGTGTTCTATACCATGAACGCCTTTATCGAACCCTTGGTCGATCTGCACGGCTGGAGCCGGGCCGGGATCGGCCTGAGCATGACGTTCGCGTCAGCCATGATGACGCTGAGCATGCCGATAGGGATTATGCTCACAAACAAGGTGAGCATCCGGCTCCTGATGACGCTGGGGGCGTTCATCGGCGGGCTCGGCTATATCGGGCTGGGCCATGTCGACGACATCCGGCTGTTTGCGGCGCTGTTCTCCATCGTGTGGGTGTGCGGGCAGATCTGCGGCGGCGTAGTCGCCACCATGCTGATGAACCGCTGGTTCGCCGCCTGCCGGGGCCGGGCCTTCGGGCTGGTCGCCATGGGGACATCCCTTTCCGGGGCGTTCCTGCCGTTCATAGCCCTCGTGCTTGTGGACACGTTTGGCGTCTCGTGGGCCTTCTCGGTGCTCGGCGGCCTCGCCTTCCTGCTTTTCCCCATCTGCTGGCGGCTTATCCGCGATACGCCCGAAGAGATCGGGCTGACCGTGGACGGGCTGGCTGCGGGGGCCTTCCAGCCCGGCGCGGAAGAGGGGAAGGTTGTCCCCATCGGTTGGCGCGAGCTCATCAGGGGCCGCCGGATGTGGATCATCGGCGTGTCGTTCGGCATCGGCCTGATGGCCGTCGGCGGGGTGCTGAGCCAGCTCAAGCCGCGCTTCGTGGACAGCGGCATGGGTTCGTATGCGGCTATGGGCTTCATGTGCCTGACCGCCCTGCTTGGGGCCTTGGGCAAATACGCCTGGGGCTGGGTATGCGACCGCACCACCCCGCTGTTCACCGCGAAGCTGCTGTTCCTGTGCAACGCGCTGTCGCTGGCCTGCATCTTCCTCCCCCAGAACCTGTTCAACGTGATCCTGTTCGTCGTGGGCTACGGCCTGTGCATGGGCGGCATCTGGACGGTGTTCCCCGTCGTGGTCGCCTACCTCTACGGCAAGAAGCAGTTCCCCCATGTCTATAAATATATTTCCTTATTTGTGGCGGTAAAGTCCCTTGGCTATGCGGTTGTCGGCCTCTCGCATGGCCTGACGGGGAGTTACAATACGGCGTACATCATGCTGATCGTGCTGCTGTTGGCGGCGTTCGCCGCGACGTCGACCATCCGGGAACATGAGGCCGCGGAAGGAAACGTATTTGCAACTTGTAACTGAGAGAGGAGATTTTCAGATGGCATCTGCAACACACGTATATCGCAACGGGACCATCCTGACTATGGATTCCGGAGGGAGTCAGGCGCAGGCGCTCGCGGTACGCGGGGGAACCATCCTCGCCGTCGGCACCGACGCGGAAGTCATGGCCCTTGCCGATCAGCATACGGTGGTTACGGATTTGCGCGGGCGGACGATGCTCCCCGGCTTCATCGACGGGCACAGCCACTTTGTTTCCGCCGGCCTCATGGCTGCCACGCAGATCGATCTCTCCTCGCCTCCGGTGGGCGGCGTGAAGAACATCGCCGAGATCAAGGAACTGATCCGCGCGAAGGCCGCCGAAACGCCGAAGGGCGAATGGATCCTCGGCTTCGGCTACGACGATACGGGCCTTGAGGACAAGCGCCACCCGCTGGCCTCGGATATTGATGAGGCCGCCCCCGAACATCCCGTGCTCCTGCGCCATGTGTCCGGCCACCTTTCCTCCTGCAACAGCCTCGCTCTGACGAAGGCCAACTATACGAAGGATACCCCCGACCCGGTGGGCGGCGTGATCCGCCGCGACGAGCACGGCAACCCCAACGGCGTTCTGGAAGAGCCCCCGGCGCGCGAACCCGTGTTCCGCCATATCCCGGCCCCCACGGAAGCCGACTGGATGGAAGGCATCAAGGCCGCCTGCGCCGCGTATACGGCGAAGGGCGTGACCACGGCGCAGGACGGCTTTACCGCCACGGGCGACTGGAACGCGCTGAAGCGGGCGCACGAGCTCGGCCTGCTCCGCAACCGCGTGCAGATCCTGCCCGGCGTGTCGCGCATGGACATCGACACGTTCAACACGCGCGTTTCCGGCACGCCGCTCACCGCCGACGGCAAGATCAGCCTCGGCGCGGCGAAGCTCCTCGCGGACGGCAGCCTCCAGTGCTACACCGGCTACCTGAGCAACCCGTACCACAAGGTCATCTATGATTTGCCCGAAGGCCCCATGTGGCGCGGCTATCCGATTGAACCGGAACAACAGTTCATCGAAAAGGTCGTGGGCCTGCACCGGCAGGGCTGGCAGCTCGCCATCCACGGCAACGGCGACGACGCCATCCAGATGATCCTCAACGCCTATGAAGAGGCGCAGAAGCGCTATCCCCGCGCCGACGCCCGGCACATCGTCATCCACTGCCAGACCGTGCGCGAGGATCAGCTCGACCGCATCAAGCGCCTCGGCGTGGTGCCCTCGTTCTTCGTCGTCCACACCTATTTCTGGGGCGACCGCCATTATGGGACGTTCCTCGGCCCGGATCGCGCCGAGCGCATCAGCCCGCTCCGCAGCGCCCTGAAGCGCGGCATCCCGTTCAGCAACCACAACGATACGTTCGTGACGCCCATCGATCCCCTGCTTTCCGTCTGGTCGGCCGTCAACAGGCGCACCAGCGGCGGGCGCATCCTCGGCGAAAACCAGACCATCCCGGTCATGGATGCGCTGCGCAGCGTGACCTCGTGGGCCGCTTACCAGGCCTGCGAAGAGCGCATCAAGGGCAGCCTTGAGCCCGGCAAGCTGGCCGACTTCGTGATCCTCGAAGACAACCCCCTGACGGTTGCCAAGGAAGCCATCAAGGATATCGGGATCTCCGCGACCATCGTGGGCGACGAAGTCGTCTACGGCTCGCTGGATTAAGACGCTCCTCCCTCGCCGCCGGGGTGGGGGGCAGCCCTTCCTCCCCTCCGCCCCGGCGTTTCCATAAACCGCAAGCCTTGACGGGCATACTGCAACAAAAAGCAAGGAACGAGTATGGAAAGCACGTTTTATCCTTATCTGGGCGCACTTGGCTGGATCGGCCTGTTTCTGTTGATCGGAACCGTTATCCGCGCTAAAGTAAAGTTTTTTCAGACCTTTCTCTTCCCCGCTTCGCTTATCGGCGGCATCCTTGGGTTCTTTGTCCTGAATGCGGGCTGGCTCGGCATCCCCAGTTCCACCGGCTGGAAGACGATCACCCCCGTGGTGTTCAGCACGATCACGTTCCACCTGTTCGCCTTCGGCTTCGTGGGCATCGGGCTTTTGCAGGCCAAGAGCGGCACCAGCGGTAAGGTCGTCGCACGCGGCGCGCTGTGGATCGCGCTCATCTTCGGGCTGCTCTTCTCGGTGCAGGCCATGGCGGGCAAGGCCACGTTCGACGTGTGGAAGATGCTGTTCGGCGGCGACTTCTTCACCGGCAATGGCTATCTGCTCGGCGCCGGCTTTACGCAGGGCCCCGGCCAGACGCAGGCGTACGCCAGCATCTGGGAAACCACCTATCAGATCGCAAACTCCCTGAACGTGGGCTTGGCCTTCGCCGCCGTCGGCTTCCTCGTTGCCGGTATCGTGGGCGTGCCGTTGGCCTTCTACGGCATCAAGAAGGGCTGGATCTCCATCCAAGGCGGCAAGCTCCCCGAATGCTTCCTGCGCGGCCTCATGGATAAGGGCGACAACCCCGCCTGCGCCCATGCCACGACCCACCCCGCCAACATCGACAGCGTCGCTTTCCACCTCGCCATCATGGCCGCCCTGTACGCCCTCGCCTACGCCTTCGGCGTGTGGTGGCTGTGCAGCATGCCCAAGGGCATCAACGGGCTCGGCATCGGCATGATTTTCGCGTGGGGCATGTTCTTCGCCATGATCGCCCGCAAGCTCATGGCTAAGTTCGGCATCATCCACCTCATCGACGGCGAGACGACCCGCCGCCTGACCGGCGCCACCGTGGACTTCATGATCTGCGCCGTATTCATGGGCATCGAAGTCCGCCAGCTTCAGGAAGTGGCCATCCCGTTCGTCATCGCGGTCGTGCTCGGCACCCTCCTTACCCTGTTCATCTGCCTGTGGTTCGGCCGCCGTTCCCCCGAATACGGCTTTGAACGCGGCCTGACGCTGTTCGGCTACTGCACCGGCACGGCGGCCTCCGGCTTGCTCCTGCTCCGCATCGTCGACCCCGACTTCGATACGCCGGTTGCCGTTGAAGTGGGCCTCATGAACGTGTTCGCCACCATCCTCTTCAAGCCGATATCATGGTCAATGCCGTTCGTCCCTGTGGAAGGCTTCCCCATGATGTGGATATTCATAGCCGTGACGGTCGTGACCCCCATAGCCATGTACTTCCTTAAGATGATTAAGAAGCCCTCTTTCTAGGGAACTCCGGGCGGCCTGAGGAGGGCCGCCCTTTCCCCGAAGCGGATCGCCTCTCGGCGTTTTCCCATGACGGCGGACAGCGGAATTGTCCGGCCTTAACCTCTAACTGGAAGGAAGGAATGTATGAAGCGCATCGTTACCCTGATCCTCGCCGCCGGCTTGATCCTCGGCGCAACCTCCGCTGCACAGGCGGTCGACTTCAAAATATCCGGCTTGATGCAGCACCGTGTGTCGTTCGCCGACCGCAATTTTGAAAAACACAACGGCGACGACAAGCTGCGGGCGGCCAGCCGTGTCCGTACCCAGATCGACGTGATCGCTTCGGAATCCCTCAAGGGCGTGGTGTACTTTGAAATCGGCCACCAGAACTGGGGCAAGTCTTCCGATGGCGCATCCCTCGGCACGGACGGCAAGCAGGTCAAGGTTCGCTACAGCTACGTTGACTGGGCGATCCCGCAGACCGACGCCAAGGTGCGCATGGGCCTCCAGAAATATACGCTGCCGAACTTTACCGGCATCGGTTCCCCGATCCTCGACGCCGACGGCGCGGGCATCAACATCACCAACCAGTTTACCGAAAACGTGGCCGCGAGCCTGTTCTGGCTGCGCGCCGAGAACGACAACGACCCTGATATGGCGAAACACGACTCCCACGACGCGATGGACTTCATCGGCATGACCGTGCCGCTGACCTTCGACGGCGTGAAGGTGACCCCGTGGGGCATGGGTGCCTTTATCGGCCATGACAGCTTCAAGGGGGAGAGCCAGTTTGATAGGAGCTTCCCCATGACGCAGGGCATGCTCCCCCTTGCCGGCAAGGGAGCGCTCGCGGACATCGTGGCCTCCAGCGATGAGGATCACGGCAGCGCATGGTACGGCGGCATCGCGGCTGACGTGACGTACTTTGAACCGTTCCATTTCGCGCTTGATGCCGCCTACGGCAGCGTGGATCTGGGGACGAGCAAGCTCAACGGCAGGAGCTTCGACGTGAAGCGTTCCGGCTGGTACGCCGCGTTCCTCGCCGAATACAAGCTGGAATCCTGCACCCCCGGCCTGCTGTTCTGGTATTCC